>DATEKY010000154.1:0-20084 GCA_035277225.1 Xanthobacteraceae bacterium | reverse complement strand
CGACGAGGGGCGACCGATCGCCGACTTCGCGCATCAGCTCGAATACGACGACCTGATCAAGGACGCGCGTGCGGTGCTGAGCGAGCTCGCGCCGATCCGCCGCGAAGTCAAAAGCCGTTTCGGGCGCTGGTACGAGCTGCGGTTTCGCCCCTATCGCACGATGGATGACAGGATCGACGGCGTGGTCGCGACCTTCCTCGACATCACCGAGCGGCGCGATGTCGAGCAGGCGCTGCGCGACAGCGAGCGTCGCCTGCGCCAGGAAAAGCGGCTGGTGGAGATCTCGCGCGATCCGATCTTCATCTGGGACTTCGATGGCGGCATCATCGAGTGGAACCGTGGCAGCGAAGAGCTGTATGGCTACACCGCGGAGGAGGCTCTCGGGAAACGGAAGGAGCAGTTGCTGCGGACCAGCGTGCCGGGCTCCTCATTCGGCGAATTGAAGGCCAAGCTGCTTGCGGACGGAAACTGGACCGGTGAACTGCATCAGAAAACGAAGGATGGCCGCGACATCATCGTGGAAAGCCGCATCGTGCTGGAAGACATCGAGGGCCAGCGCGTCGCGCTCGAGACGACCCATGACATCACCGAGCGCAAGGCCTGGGAGCGGCGCCAGCGAATGCTGCTCGGTGAACTGACGCACCGGGTCAAGAACACCCTGACGGTGGTGCAGGCGATCGCGCATCAGACGATGCGGACACAGCAGTCGACAAACGGCTTCATCGAAAGCTTCGATGGGCGCCTGTCGGCGCTTGCACGCGCCCACGGCCTGCTTGTGGCGTCGGACTGGAAGGGAGCCGACCTCGGCGACATGGCGCGCCAGCAGCTTCTGCCCTACGCGGACGACGAGCCCGGCCGGCTGCGCTTCGAAGGGGAGCCGATCAACCTCGCGGCTGACATTGCGACGCCTTTCGGCCTGGTGCTGCACGAGCTCGCGACCAACGCGGCGAAATACGGCTCGCTGTCCCGGCCCGACGGCACCGTCACCCTGAATTGGACCGTGAAGACGCGGAACAAAGAGCTTTTTGCCGACATTGTCTGGAAGGAGACAGGTGGCCCGTCGGTAAAGGTGCCGAAGGAAACAGGTCTGGGCAGCACGCTGATGGATCGCGTAATCCCGGGTTCAAGGGTCCGGCGGGACTTCCTCAGAGACGGCCTCGTTTGCACCATCGAGTTTCCGCTGAATTCCGGTGGGCGTGATGAACCACTCCTGTAATGCTCATGATCCCCCTCCCCTGAACGGCGCCCGCGTACTCGTCGTGGAGGATGAGTTCATCATCATGCTCGAATTGGCGTCGCTGCTCGAAGACGCCGGCGCCGAGATCGTCGGTCCGTTCGCGGGCATGCGGGAGGCGCTCGCCGCCGCCCAGGTTGAAGCGATCGAGGCCGCTGTCCTGGACCTCCGTGTAGGCAACGACAACGTCACGCCGGTCGCCCGCAAGCTCGCACAACGTGGGATTCCTTTCGTGTTCTACACCGGACAGACGGAAGCGGATCCCATGCTTGCGGAATGGCCCGGCTATAGGGTGCTGGGCAAACCGGCGGAGCCGGCCGTGATCGTTACCGCCCTGGTCAGGCTGTTGCGCCGGGCGCGCGATGCGCGCGCGCAAGCCCAGGCCGAAGACCAGAGACCGGTCTTGCGGTGAGCTAAACCGATTAGTCCAGTTTGGTGCGCAAATCAGGAACGACTTCCGCGCCGCCGTCGACCCGCCGTTCGATGCCGGAGGCGATGTTCATCCAGGTTTTTGCCACCTGCACCATGAGGTCGCGTTGACTTGCATTGTCGGCTTCATCCGACCAGCGCAGGCACTCGAGTGCGAACAGGCGCATGTCCTGTGGGGTGACCGCCATGGCTTGTCACGCTTTCTGTGTGAGGAGGAGTTATCGGGCGACAGGCCAACACGTCACTAACTACGGTTAAATCGCGGGAAGAATGTTGCGCGGCCTTTGCTTGGCGCGGCCGCAATAACATAGGATAATTTCGACAGCGCGATTTTGCCGCAATGCTGCGGCGCGGCCGGAACAGTGTCGCCACAAAGCGGTTAGGGCGTCAGCGTTAGCAGAGTCTTTGCGCCCGCGGCGCAGCATTATGGAGGTGCGGTTAAATGGCCCACCTTGCCGAACCATTGATCAGAAGGCTTCGGGTCAGCACGCCGCTTGCAGCGGAGGATATCCGCGCCCTCGAAACGCTCCCGATGACGATCAAGACTCTACCGGCCCAGACGGTGGTCGTCCGGGAGGGTGAGCGGCCGGCACAGTGTTGCCTGATGCTCGAAGGCTTCACCTGCCGCTCCAAGACCACCGACGCGGGCAAGCGGCAGATCCTGTCGATCCACATCGCCGGCGACATCCCGGACCTGCAGAGCCTGCACCTGCATGTCATGGATCACGACCTGACGACGCTTTCGAAATGCGTTGTGGGCTTCATCCCGCATGAGGCGCTGCTGGCGCTGGCGCGCACCCGGCCGCTGATTGCCGAGGCACTCTGGCGCGAGACGCTGATCGATGCCGCAGTCTTCCGCGAATGGATTGTTAATGTGGGGCGCCGGCCGGCGGCCAAACGGCTGGCGCATCTCATCGCGGAGCTTGGCACCCGGCTGGAGGCGATTGGATTATCCGTGGACGGACATTTCGAGCTGCCGATGACGCAACTCGATCTTGCCGATGCCCTCGGCCTGACGCCGGTGCACCTCAACCGGGTCCTGCAGGAATTGCGCCATCGCAACCTGCTCGAATTGCGCAAGCATTCCGTCGCCTTGCGCGATGTGGACGAACTGAAGAAAATGGGCGACTTTGATGAGCTGTATCTGCATCAAGTCCGGAGCTCCTGATCGGAAAAACCATGCACCACTACTATTTCCATCTGATATCCCCCGCCGGCCGCGACACGGACGATGTGGGCAACGATTTTCCCGATGCCGAGTCGGCCTATCTGGGCGCACATCAGGCCGCACTGGACATCAGCGTCGAGATGCTGAACGCGCACGATGGCGATCCGGCGCGCCACAGCTTCGAGATCACGGACGCGGATGGGCTCATCCTGTTCGAGCTTCCGTTTTCCGAGGTCATCAATCCCTCGAAGAAGCCTGCTCTGGACGCCTTTCATGCCAACCTGCGCCGGACTCGCGAGCGCAACGATCGAGCAACGACGAATCTCAGGACCGAGTTCGCCCGCACGCGTTCGCTGTTGTCCGACACGAAGGAGCTTCTGGTGCGGGCGGACTCAGTCCTGCATCAATGACGCGTTGCGGGTGAAGGCGCGTGAAAGCGTGGCGAGACGCGCAGGCGCGCGCGTTACTGCCTGATGAAGGTCCTGAGCTCGTCGAGGAAACGGCCGCGGCACGGATCGGACTCGAGGATGACGTGATTGCGCCCGTCGAGCGCGACGAAACGCGCTCCCGGGATGCCCGCCGCCATCCGGCGCCCCAGTTCGAACGGCACGCAGGCGTCGCCGCGGCAATGCAGGACCAGGGTCGGGACGCGCACCTGCGGCAGCAGGTGCATGACATCGATGTCCGCAATCGCGCGGAACACGCGCACCGCATTCTCCGCCGGCGCCGTCATCCGCTGCAGGTCGTTGAAGCACTGCACCTGGGCGGCCGAGCCGCCCGGAACGAAATGCGACGTGAAGATCTGCCGGAAGGCGGGATTCTCCAGCCCCCAGCCATATCGCATGAGAGTCGAGAGCGCCTCGACATGAGGCGCGACGTTCGGGCCCCGCGCCCTGCCGATCCCGCGCGCGAAGCCGCCATAGAGCACGAGATGACTGACGCGCTCCGGATACTTGACCGCGTATGCGATCGACATCGCGCAGCCCTGCGAAATGCCGAACAGCGGAAAGCGCTTCAGGCCGGTCGCATCGATCACGCTTTCCAGATCGCGGCAGAACGCCGCGAACGAAATGTCATCCGTCTGCCAGTCGGAGAGTCCGCAGCCGCGCTGATCGTGGCGGATGAAGCGGTGGTCCTCCGCCAGCGCGCGCCACAGATGGCTCCAGACCGGGCTGGTCCAGTCGTGCTCGATATGGGTGAGCCAGTTCGCGGCCTTGATCAGCGGCGGGCCGCTGCCGACCTCGGCGTACGCGATGCGGGTGCCGTCGGATGCCCGGCAGAATCGCACCTCCTGGCGCAACGCGGGACTTGTGACCGCGGACATCGTTGCGCCCGCACTCGCCGGCGTCTTCGGCTTGTGCACGACGTTGACGTCGCCGACGAAGCGGATGCCCTTGCGCGATGCGGTCCGGATGAGGCGCTGCTCCTTGCCGCTGTCGCCGAGCGCCCTGCGGAGCGAATTGATGCGGCTGGTCAGCGTCGATTCCGACACGATCCGTCCGCCCCAGATCGACGCGACCAGATCGTCCTTGGTCACGACGCGGTCGCGGTTCTCCACCAGATAGGCCAGCAGATCGAAAACCTGCGGCTGCGTCGGCACGGCTTCGGCGTCGCGGCAGAGCTCGCGCCGATTGGTATCGAGTGCGAAGTTTTCGAACGTCACCAGCAAGGGTGTGGTCCCTGGACAGCGTTCGTGTCACGGCGCAAGCGCTTGTGACCGGTCGAACGGGTTCGCAGCGCGGGCTCGGAATCTCGTCGCTCCACGTCGCCGCCCACAGGCCGGCTCGGCATGGATCGCTGATCGGGATGCTAGTCGGCGACGGTATCGCGCGGATGTTGCGACTGTATCGCGTGTATCAGGAGGTACCGTCTTCTCGGCTGCGCAGCGGCGCTCAAAACGGGCTGATGGGAAAATAGCGCAGCCATAAATCGGTGAAGCGGCCCTTCTCCCACAGCCGGAACAGTGCCCAGTTGAACGCGAGCCGCAGCGTGTCGTTGCCGCGGCGCACCGCGATGCCGACGCCCTCGCCGAAGTAGCGGCTCTCGGTGAACGCGCCGCCGACGAACTTGCAGCAGTTCGCCGAGTCCGTGCCGTTGAGCCAGAACGCGAGCGCGATGCCGTCGCCGAACAGGAGATCGACCTCGCCCTTGCGCAGCGCGTCGCGCGCCGCCTCCATGGTGGGATAGGGCTTCAGCTCGGCCTCGGTGAAGAACGCCTTCAGGTATTGCTCGTGCGCGGTGCGCGGCAGCACGGCGATCTTCTTGCCCTCGATCGCCTCCGGCACCGCGTCGCGCAGAGTCGAGTCGCGGCGCGCGACGAAGCGCGCGGTCGCGCGGTAGTAGGGATCGGAGAAGTCGACGCGCAGCCGCGTCTCCGGCGTCACGGCGAGCGAGGCGATCACGGCGTCGGCGCGGTTCTCGCCGAGCGCCTGCAGCAGCGTGTCGAAGCGGCGCAGCTGGATCGTGCATTGCAGCTTGAGCTCCTCGCAGATCAGCCGCGCGAGCTCGACGTTGAAGCCGGCCGGGTTGCCGTCCGGCCCGGCATAGTTGAACGGCGGGTAGTCGAACTCGGTGAGGAAGCGGATCTGCGAGATGCGCGAGGTGTCAGGCCGCTCGGGGCGGCGGCGCGGGTCCCAGAAGCCGGGCACGGCGACGGACGGCTGGACGGTTTGCCCGGTGGCCGGCTGCGCCTGCGCCGGGGGAGCGAGCAGCACCGCCCAAATCGCAAAAATACACCAATACCGTGCGTGCATGTAATTTACGGTAGTAAAAGTTGAGTCGAACCGTGGCCGAGCCCGCTTATAGCCGAAACCGCATGACAAAACAGTGGTTTGCGCGCGCTCACGACTGACCACCGCGGGGGCGAGGCGGAGCACGCGCTTCGACCGGCGGATTTCAGAAATAGCGCCGAAGGTCGGCCGCCGCCTCTTCGGGCCGCCGCTTGAGGCTGAACGGCGCGACGAATGCACCGTTCTTGTCCATCAGATAGACGATCGCGGTGTGATCCATCGTGTAGTCGCCGTCTTTCAGCGGCACCTTCTTGTAGTAGACCCGATAGGCCTTCGCGACCGCGGCAAGCGCCTCGGCGTCCCCGCCGACCCCCTTCAGCCGCGGATTGAAGCTGGAGAGATAGTCCTTCAGCTTCGCCGGCGTGTCGCGCTCGGGATCGACCGTGATGAACAGCGCGTTGATCTTGTCGGCGTCGGACCCGAGCGCGGTGAAAATCTCCGAGATGTCGAACAGCGCGGTCGGACAGACCTCGGGACAGTTGGTGAAGCCGAAGAACACCAGGAACGGATGGCCTTTAAGGTCGCCGTCCGTGATCGTCTGGCCGTTCTGATCGGTCAGCTTGAACGGTCCGCCGATGGCGGCCGGCGCTGCGATCGGCGCGGGACCGCGGCCGGTGACCAGCAGCACCACGCTGAAGCACAGGATGAGCCCCACGACGAACGCGGATATCACAAGCAGCAGACGAACGGTGCGTGGGTTCATGGTCTTCTCATTGGCGCGTGATCTTGTCCGAAAACCGGTTCCCACTTTTCGGGATCACGCGCATTTGACGCGTCATCTTGTCCGAAACCGGCGCCCACTTTTCGGGATCACGCGGGATCAGAAACAGGCCGCGATGCCGGCCGCGATGATCTCGAAGAACACCGCGGTGCCGTAATGCGCCCACAGCGCGAGCGTCGCCACGATCAGCACGGCCGCGACCGCGCCCACCAGCAGAAACGGGCGCGTCAGGCCGGTTGTATCGGTTACGGCTTGCTGCATCGCAGGCTCCTTCGCCCATTAAATAAGCCTCGCGGCCCGGTAACTCAACCGAACAGCAGCGGCAGCCGGCGCGGGCCGCGCACCGTGCCCTCGGACCATGTCACCGCCGCGGCCGGGTCGAGCCGGAAGTCCGGGATGCGCGGCAGCCATTCCTGCAGCGCTGTCGCGATCTCCATCCGGGCCAGATTCGACCCGATGCAGCGGTGGATGCCGAGGCCGAACGCCGCATGGCGGTTCTCCTTGCGGTCGATCACCACCCGGCCGGCCTCCGCGAACATGGCCGGGTCGCGGTTTGCGGCCGGGAACGAGAGCAGCACCATTTCGCCGGGCTTGAACGGGCAGCCGTTGATCGTGGTTTCCTTCACGACCTCGCGCGCCATCGTGACCGGCGCGTAGGCGCGCAGCAATTCCTCGACCGCGGTCGGAATGAGCTGCGGCTCGGCGACGAGGCGTCGGCGGTCCTGCGGGTGCTGCGCCAGGTGCCAGAAGCAGGCGCCGATCGCGCTCCAGGTCGTGTCGATGCCGGCGACCAGCAGCAGCCGCATCATCGCGATCAGCCGGTCGGGGTCGACCGGCCTGCCGTCGACCTGCGCATTCGCCAGAAGCGTGATCAGGTCGTCGCGCGGCGCGGTGCGGCGTTTCTCCAGCTCGGCGGCGAAATAGCGTTGCGAGGCCGAGAGCCCGCGCATCGCCGCCGCCGGATCGGTGATGCCGCGCTCGAGGATCTCGTGGATCCAGAGGCGGAACAGCGCCCCGTCCTCTTCCGGCACGCCGAGCATCACGGCGATCACCCGCACCGGGATTTCCTGCGCGTAATCGGCCGCGGCATCGCAGCCGGCCTTGCCGGCGAAGCGATCGATCAGCGCGCGGCAGATGTCGCGCGTGCGCGGCTCGTGGCGCCTGATCGCGTCCGGCGTGAACGCCGGCAGCAGCAGCTTCTTCTCCGGCCCGTGGCGCGGCGGATCACTGGTGATCGGCGGCGCCGGCATGCGCGGCGGCGGCGTGTCGCGCACCATGATCTTGCGCGACGAAAAGTGCTCGGTGTCGTAGGCGACCGCACGCACGTCTTCGAACCGCGACGGGAAGTAGACGCCGCGATAGCGCTCGGTATGGGCGATCGGGCATTGCGCCCGCAGCGCGTCCCAGATCGGATACGGGTCCGCGATCCATCGTGGATCCAGATGATCGAAATCGCTGGCCCAGTCGTCGACCGGCGGGCGCGTGCTCATGCGTCGTTAACCTCGATCGCGAACTCGGGGCAGTTCGCCTGCGCCAAATAGGCTTTGTCGGCGAGCGCGGCCGGCACCGTTCCGTCGCCGAGCGCGTGCGCATTGCCGAACGCATCGAGCGCGAACAATTCCGGCGCGAGCGCGGCACAGCGTGCGTGGCCCTGGCAGCGTTCGCTATCGACCTTGACCTTCATGCCTGACCCTCGGGAATGGGTTCTACCCGATGGTAAACAAGACGCGAACGGCAGTCCAAATCAACACACGCTGCGATTTAATCCGCGACGAAATATCTCGGACGTTGCTGCCGGAGTATTGAACCGAATATTCAGGGTTTTCCGCTCTAGCTTGCTCACGAAACGGCGGAAAATCCGCGCTGATGAGTACTGCAGTCGAAACACGCGTCAAACCGAAGAACGAGTTGCCGCGGGAGGTCTATCTCTCGCTGGTCGACTCGCTGTTCGGCAACTTCGCCGCCATGCTGGCCGGCGCGATCTGCGTCACGGTCGCCGCGACGCTCTCGGCGTGGAAGACGCAAGACCCCTGGCTGTGGGCCTGCGCGGCCATCGTTCTCGCCATCGGTATCGCGCGCGCGCTCCAGATGCACCGCTACGAGCAGGACAAGCCGCAGACCATCGCGGCGGCGAAGCGCTGGGAATTCCACTATGCCATCGGCGCGGTCGCGTACTGCGGCATGCTCGGCGCCTGGTGCCTGATCGGCATCGGGTTCAACGACGATCAGACCGTCCATCTGCTCTGCGCGATCGTCACCGTCGCCAACGTGGTTGCCGGCACGAGCCGCGTGTCCGGCCAGCCCTACATCGTGCTCTCGACGCTGCTCGCCGCCTGCGCGCCGCTCGCTCTCGGACTGGTGCTGCAGAACAATCCCTATTATGCGGCGATCGGCACCCTGATCTCGCTGTTCTTCCTCGGGCTGCACCGCATCACCACCGGGTTGCACGAAACCAACCTCAAGGCCGCGGTCGCGTCGCACGAGATCGCGCTGCTGGCGCGCCGGTTCGACACCGCGCTCAACAACATGCCGCACGGCTTGTGCATGTGCGACGGCAAGGGCCGCATCACGGTCGCCAACCGCCGCCTCACCGAGTTGCTCGGCATCCCGCGCGATCTGATCACACCCGACATCACGATCGGTGACCTGCTGCAGCATTGCGTCGCCGCCGGCACGCTGTCGGAGCGCAATGCCGAGCGCGTGACGACGCATCTGGGGCAGCACATTTCCGGCAGCGGCGACGCCGACCCCACGATCGAAACGCTGGGCGACCGCGCCTTCGAATTCACCGTCGAGGTGATGGAAAACGGCGGGACCGTCCTGATCGTCGAGGACATCACCGAGCGAAAGACCGCCGAGGCCAAGATCAGCCACATGGCGCGCTTCGATGCCGTGACCGGACTGCCGAACCGCTCGTTCTTCCACGATCAGCTCGACAACGCGTTGCGCGCGACGCGCGCGCTCGACAGCTGCGCGGTGCTGTTCATCGATCTCGACCAGTTCAAGCAGGTCAACGACACGCTCGGCCATCCGGTCGGAGACCGGCTGTTGACCTCGGTCGCCGACCGGCTGCGCGGCATCGTGAGCCCGACCGATATCGTCGCGCGCTTCGGCGGCGACGAGTTCGTCGTGTTCCGCGCCGGCATCGCCAGCATGGACGATGCCGCCTCGCTCGCGCGGCGGATCGTCGACGAGCTCGGCGCACCTTACGAGATCGATCATCATCAACTCATCATCGGCGCCAGCATCGGCATCGCGACAAACAGCCGCGTGGGGATCACCGCCGACCACCTGATGAAGAACGCCGACATGGCGCTCTATCGCGCCAAGTCCGACGGCCGCGGCACCTGGCACTTTTTCGAGTGGGAGATGGCGACCAAGGCGGAATCCCGCCGAGGTCTCGAGCTCGACCTGCGCAACGCGGTCGCTGCCGACGGCTTCGAGCTGCACTATCAGCCGCTGCTCAGCATGCAGACGCGGCGCATCACCACCTGCGAGGCGCTGCTGCGCTGGCCCCATCCGGAACGCGGCATGATCTCGCCCGGCGAATTCGTCCCGCTCGCCGAGGAGATGGGGCTGATCGGAACGATCGGGGCTTGGGTGCTGCGCGAGGCCTGTATCGAGGCGACGCGCTGGCCTGCGCACGTGCGCGTCGCGGTCAACCTTTCGTCCATGCAGTTCAAGCGCGGCAGCGTGGTCGAGGACGTGCTCAGTGCGCTGGCCGAATCCGGCCTGCCGGCGAGCCGGCTGGAGATCGAGATCACCGAGTCGGTGCTGCTGCAGGATACGCCCGCCACGCACGCGGTGCTGATGCAGCTGCATGACGCCGGTGTATCGATCTCGCTCGACGATTTCGGCACCGGCTATTCGAGCCTGAGCTACCTGCATCGCTTCCCGCTGCAGAAGGTGAAGATCGACCGCTCGTTCCTGCGCTCGAGCGGCGCGGAGCGCTCGAACAAGCTGCTGCACGGCATCGCGCGGCTGAGCGCCGATCTCGGCATGTCGGTCGTGGTGGAAGGCATCGAGACCGACGAGCAACTTGCGCTGGTACTGGCGGAGCCTTCCATTACGGAAGCGCAAGGCTTCCTGTTCAGCCGCCCGGTGCCCAAGCGCGACATAAGGGCGCTGCTGTCGGCCGCGACGCCGTATATTCGCAGAGTGGCCTGAGCCGCAGGCGTCCCGCGCCGCTCCCGTCGCGGCGAAGGCGCGCGCAATTTACAGCGCACGACTGCGAAAAAGTCTCAAATTCCATTAACCATGCGGCCAGCAAATTGATGACGTTACGCAATGCTCACGCTACGTCATATGCATTAACCCTAATACATCCTTAATGCGCTAAATGTTTGTGGTTCAATTAACTCATTGTTAACCTCACGACACCGGGCGGCGGCGGACGGTGTCGAGGAGGATTCAGTGAGTGGTGCGGCGGCATTGGCTTCGGCTCCCGGCTTCACGGAGCGTGGCTTCGATCTTCTCGAGCGCATCGATTACCGCCGGGCCGACAGCAAGCAGGAACGGGAAGCGATCTATCGTCTGCGCTACCAGGCCTATCTGCGCGAAGGCGCGATCGCGCCGAACGCGCTGAAAGAACTCTCCGACCGCTACGACGACATGCCGAACGCGTGGACGTTCGGAATCTACATCGATGAAAAGCTGGCAAGCTCGATCCGCGTCTGCGTCGGCTCTCCGACCCATCCGCTCACGCCGGCGACGAATGTCTTCTCCGACGTCCTGCTGCCGGAAGTCGGCAGCGGCAAGACGCTGATCGATCCCAATCGGTTTGTCACCGATCCGGAAGCGACGCAGGCCTTTCCCGAACTTCCCTATCTCACGGTGCGGCTCGGCTTCGTCGCCTGCGAATACTTCAAGACCGACATCGGCGCCGCGACCCCGCGCCTCGAGCACGAGGCGTTCTACAAGCGCGTGTTCCGCATGAACGTCACTGCGCCGGCGCGCACCTTCCCGACTCTGACCAAGCCGCACAGCCTGATGTCGGTGCACTATCCGTCGGTGCGCGAGAAGATCCTGTGGCGCTATCCGTTCTTCCGCTCGACCTTCTTCGAGCGGCGCATGCTGTTCGAGCGCGCTTACGTGCCGCTGCAGGCGGCGAACGATTACCGCCCGATGGCCGACGCGCCGGCGATGCCGGTGCTCGGGATGATGTCGTAACTGTTTTCGTGGGGACGGACGAAGCCCGCCGCGCGCAAGCCGGCGGGCTTCGCGCGCCGGAACGATTGTTTCCTCAAGGCGTTGTCCTCGCGACAAAACTTATGCCGGGCAACGCGAGGTGCGTCATGCCGTTTCTGTTCTGGATGGTTCTGCCGCTTGCGATCTGGGATGCGTTCACGCCTCCCGCCTCCAAGCGCGACGGTCCGTAAGCCGGCAACACGGCGGATTGAAAAAAGGCCCCGCAGCGCGGGGTCTTTTCGTTTGGCAGACGCGCGCCCGCGATTTTGGTTGCGCGCGATCCGGATGCGGGACGGCAGCTCTCCTCAGCGGCGCGCTGTCGGGACCATTTGAGAGGTACTTGGAGCGGGCGATCGGGATCGAACCGACGACATTCAGCTTGGGAAGCTGACGTTCTACCACTGAACTACGCCCGCGCGGCGCGGAGGATAGCGGATCGTCTACGCGCGTCGCAATGCCGAATACGCCGTGTGGGCGAGGCCGGAGGAGGCGTCGCCGCTTCAGATCGCTCCGAGATTCACTGGAAGGGCGTCAAAATGGATGGGCCCCGGTGCCTGAGCATCGCGGGGCCCGATTATTTTCGCGTCAGCGGCAGACATTCGAAGATCGATCACGAATTCCGAAATCGCCGCGGTGTTGCGAAATGTGTCTGGTCTTGATCAGTGCAATGTCGAGATTGGCAGCGCTTGGCCTTCGCACTCCCCGTCTCGCAACGCGTTCGGATTGTCGGCGGCGCAAGTCATGGCTTGCCTGGCATTGTTCGACCATCTTCGCGCCGTGACCTCGCTCCTGGCGAGGTCAATCATGACTGCCCGGTGGTGTCATTGGCTCCTCTTCCCCTGTGGTCTCGGCGGAACTTATCGTCCGCGTCCGCTGCTCGCCGTCTCGACCATATGATCGGCGGCGATGCCTGCCGCGCCCTGCAGCGATCGCTCAAAGACGTCGACAGGTGAGCATCGGAGTAACCGTCGCCGCGCAGGAAGGTTCCGATCCTCCGCATGCGACAGCCGTGATGATACTGCTTGCCGCGGCATTCGACAAGAACGGCCTCGCATCGCGCAAGGCCGTTCTTGGGTGCGCGGGAATCCCCGCGGCTACCTGATCCGGTTGACTTCGATCGGAGTGTCGCCTGCGCCGTCGTCGACCCTGAGCCCCCTTCCCGCCGGAACGCGCGGCCGGCGGAATGACGGCCTTCGGCGCATGCTCGCGCGGAACAATCACACTTTCTTCGCCGCCTCACCGTAGTACTGCTTCACGACGTCATGCTCGCGCAGGTTTTCCGGCCGATACGGCATCAAGGTGTCGTAGTTGAGCACCTCGGCTGCCGCGAAACGTTCGATCACCGAAGGGTGCAGCGGATAGTCGTTCCCGATGGGGCGCAGCTTGCTCCCGGCGAAGCGGAAGATGCTGCCCTTGACCTCGTCGTGTTGCGGACCCGCGCTGTCCGGATAGAGGCGCAGCAGGCTCGCATCGTGCTTCAGCCCGGCGCCGGTCGCGGCATCCAGCATCCATTGCAGCGAGATGTCGGAGAGGCGCGACTCATTCTCCAGGTAGCTGCCGCCGACGTCGGAATGACATCCGGCGAACCAGAGCTGCGCAAACGACGTCTGCCGATTGCCGCTGCCGCCCCACGGCACGCGCTGGAACGAGGGCCGCGCCTCGTCGATCGAGATCGCGTGCCGCGCGAACTTGATGTTCGGATCGAGCGTCAGATCGTAGAATTTCATGCGCGGTTCAGTCAGGTGCAGGGTGCGATACCAGGGATGGCCGGGTAACCCGAACGCGACGCGAATGCGCTTCACCGTGTGGACGAGCAGGCCGCCGACGGCGAGCACGCCGGTGAGGCCGAGAAACAGTATCCACCACGCCACCGGAAATCCGAAGAACGGCAGGACAAGCCACGCCAGCCAGCTGACCAGCCCTGTCACGATCGGCACGAAGGCGAGCAACCCGGCGAGTGCGACCGGATTGGACAGCGACGCCACCGTGTCGAACACGCCGACGAAGTAGGGGTAGGCGTTCACACCCGTTCCGGCACCAGAGCCATAGCGCGCGTGGAACCGGGCCGTGAGCGCGTCACGCTGGTCGAGCAGTTCGCGCTCGCGCGGCGAGGCTTTTCCCCGCATCCACGTGCTCGTGTGCTGGTAGACTGTCTTGACCGCCTCCGAGGCGATCCTCTTCACGCTTGCGCTGTCGCGGCGCAGCGGGGAGCCGTCCTTCATTCGCGTGGGAATGCCACAGCGGCAGATCACCGCCGACAGGCAGCGGATCGTGTAGGCGCCGCGGCTGAAGCCGAACAGGAAGATGCGGTCGCCGGGACGCCACAGCTGGATCAGCGCGGCGTAGCAATCGATGATGTTGCCGGTCAGCCCGAGCCCGAGCGCCTGGCTCACCAGATTGTAGACGCGCCGCCACAGGTTGCCGATGCCGCCCGAGCCCGGCGGCAACGTGCCGATGCCGGGGTGGTAGAACGCCAGTTGCTCGGCCGGATCGACGCCTGAGTCCGGACCGCAGCGCGCCGCGCGATAGAGCTTGTAGATGTTGCTGCGGCGCTCATCGACCAGCACGCCGCCGCGCTGTCCGGTGCCGTCGGAAAAGATCACGATGTTTCGGGCCATCCGGCTTCTCCCCGCCTCGGCTAAAGCAACCAAGGCGCGAAGAGTGCCAACATCCGGCGACGGCGGCCATAGCGTTTTTCGGCGAAAGCCGACCCCGGACATGATCCCGGATGCCGGTTCGCCGAGAAAACGCGTCAATGCAGGGAATCGGGAGCGCATTCCAATCGGAATGCGCTCTACGCCCTGAAGTGCTTCGACAGCTTCAGGCCCTGCGCCTGGTAGTTGGAGCCGATGCCCTGGCCGTACAGCGTCTCGGGTCGCGCCAGCATGGTCTCATAAACGAGCCGGCCGACGATCTGCCCGTGTTCGAGGATGAACGGCACTTCGCGCGAG
Source organism: Xanthobacteraceae bacterium (assembly GCA_035277225.1). Lineage (GTDB taxonomy): Bacteria > Pseudomonadota > Alphaproteobacteria > Rhizobiales > Xanthobacteraceae > PALSA-894. The sequence continues at coordinate 5,605 of DATEKY010000154.1, read as the reverse complement.
CGCACCTCGAGCACCGCGCGGCTGCCCTGCCCGCCCGCGCCCGCATAGCCGAAGCCCGGATCGAAGAAGCCCGCATAGTGCACGCGGAATTCGCCGACCAGCGGATCGAACGGCACCATCTCGGCGGCGTAATCCGGCGGCACCTGCACGGCTTCCTCCGAGGCGAGGATGTAGAACTCGTCCGGATCGAGGATCAGCGTGCCTTCCGGCCGCGCATACATCGGCTCCCAGAAATCCGCGACGTCGTAAGCGGCACGGCGCTCGACGTCGATCACGCCGGTGTGGCGCTTGGCGCGATAGCCGACCAGCGCGTTTGGACCGCCGGCGGCGAGGTCGACGCTCACCGAGATGCCGCCCTCGAAATCGGCGTCTTCCGAATTGACCAGCCGCTCGCGCGCATGCAGCAGCGACAGCTCCACGGCATTCAGTGCCGCATGGCCGCGGCGCAGACGAAGCTGCGACAGCCGCGTGCCTTCGCGCACCAGCACCGGAAACGTTTTCGGCGAAATCTCCGCATAGAGCGGGCCGTGATAGCCGGGCTCGATGCGGTCGAAGCCGCGCGCGCGGTCGGTGATCACGCGGGTGAACACGTCGAGCCGGCCAGTCGAGCTTTTCGGATTGGCCGCCGCCGCGATGTCGGATGGCAGCGCGAGGCTCTCCAGCAACGGCACGATGTAGACGCAGCCGGTCTCCAGCACCGCGCCATTGCCGAGCGCGATCTCGTGCAGCTTCAGTTGCTCGATGCGCTCTGCGACCGTGGTATGGCGCGGCAGGAAGCTCGCGCGCACGCGGTAGGCGATGGCGCCGAGACGCAGGTCGAGGCTCGCGGGCTGGATCTGGTCGGATGCGAATGCGCGCGCGGGCAGAATCCCACCGGCCTTCGCAAGCTCTGCGATCATGCGATCGGGAAGGATTCCTCGGTCAGCCAACTTGACGATCCTCATCCTGAGGAGGCCGCGAAGCGGCCGTCTCGAAGGATGGACGCACGCTCCGTCGCCACCCATCCTTCGAGACGCGCCCTGTCGGGCGCTCCTCAGGATGAGGCAGCGGATCGTAGGTAACCGATGGCCTGCTTGACTGGAAGGCGAGCCTCGCGTTAAGAGCCTCGTTATCCCGTGGTCATTTGAGCCGGCCGGCTTGCCGCCACGTTAAACAAAGGTGCTAAAAGGCCGGGGACGCGAGCGACCCGCGACCCGGCTATGGGGATTTCCCCGGCCGGGTTTTTTGTTGGGTCGAAGGAGGCTGTCATGCCCGCGTCGCGCTATCGTCCCGAGACTCGCCTGGTCCAGGCCGGCACCATCCGCTCGGAATTCGGCGAGACCTCCGAGTCGCTGTTCCTGACGCAGGGCTACGTCTACGAGTCGTCCGCACAGGCCGAGCGCCGCTTCAAGAACGAGGAGCCGGGCTACCAGTATTCACGCTTTGCCAATCCGACGGTCGCGATGTTCGAGGCGCGCATGGCGGCGTTCGAGGGCGCCGAAGCCGCGCGCGCGACCGCGACCGGCATGGCGGCGGTGACTGTCGCGCTGCTCGGCCAGGTGAAGGCGGGCGATCACGTGGTGGCGGCAAAGCAGATGTTCGGCTCGTGCCGCTACGTGGTCGAGGAGTTCCTGCCGCGTTATGGCGTGGCCTCGACCCTGGTCGACGGCACTGACCTCGCGCAATGGAAGAAGGCGGTCAGGCCGAATACGAAGACCTTCTTCCTCGAAAGCCCGACCAATCCGAACCTGGAGATCATCGACATCGCCGAAGTCGCGAAGATCGCGCACGCGGCCGGCGCGACGCTGGTGGTCGACAATGTGTTTGCGACGCCGCTGTTTCAAAGCCCGCTCGCGCTCGGCGCGGATTGCGTCATCTATTCGGCGACCAAGCACATCGACGGCCAGGGCCGCTGCCTCGGCGGCGTCGTGCTCGCCTCGGAGAAATTCATCCAGGACCACGTGCAAAACCTGATCCGCCAGACCGGCCCCTCGATCTCGCCGTTCAATGCCTGGGTGCTGCTCAAGGGGCTGGAGACGTTGGGCGTGCGCGTGCGGCGGCAGACCGACACCGCGGCGACCGTGGCGGTCGCGCTGGTCGATCATCCGAAGGTGACGCGCATGATCTATCCGGGACGGCCGGATCATCCGCAGGCAGCGATCGCGCAGAAGCAGATGAAAGGCGGCTCGACGCTGGTGGCGTTCGAGGTCAAGGGCGGCAAGGCCGGCGCATTCCGTTTTCAGGACGCGCTCAAGCTGGTGCGCATCTCGAACAATCTGGGGGATGCCAAAAGCCTCATCACCCATCCGGCGACCACGACGCATCAGCGCATCGGCGCGGCCGCGCGCGCAGAGCTTGGCATCACCGACGGGATGGTGCGGCTGTCATGCGGGCTCGAGCACCCGGACGATCTGTGCGAGGACCTGCTGGCGGCGCTGGATAAAGTCTAGCGCTTGATCGCGCCGACCGTGGCGGTGGCAGTCGCGGGCGGCAGCTGGGTGCCGTCGAGGATCGCGTTCGCGACCAGTCTGGCGACGCAGGCATAGCCCCAGTCGTTCATGTGCAGGCCGTCCGCCGTGATGAACTGGTCGAACGGGAGCTTCTCCGTCTCCGACCAGTAGCGCATCGCCGCGAAGCGATCGAACAGCCCGACTTCGGCGTCGCGCGCCGTCGCGGTGATCACGTCGACGGATTGCTCGATGCCGGGCTTCGCCAGAATCTTCGGCGCGTATTGCGGATTGACCAGGATCACTTCGGCGCCGGAGTCCTTCAGCCGCTCCACGCCCTGGCGCAGCGTCTCGCCCGGCGTCGGATGATCGCGCAGCACCGAATTGCTGCCGACCTGCCAGAGCACGAGATCGGGCGCTTCCTCGAACACGTCGGCCTCGAAGCGCGCGACCATCTGCGGCGCTTCCTCGCCGCCGATGCCCTTGTTGAGCACCGTGATCGGCAGGCCGGGAAGCCGCGCCTTCAGTTCGGCCTCGAGCCGCGCCGGATAGGTCGCCGCGCGCGATGACGCGCCTGCGCCGGAGGTCGAGGACGAGCCGATCGCCACGATCTTGAGCGGCTTGCCCTGCGCAATGCGCTCGCGGAAAAGCGCGGGCGCATGCTCGAGGCTGAGCGCCTCGTGCGGTGCGCTGCATCGCGTCAAATCCTGCGCCATCGCGGGCGCGCACACGACCGTGGCCAGCGCGAACGCAACACTGGCTCGTCTGACCCCAGCCCGGCTCATTGACTCTTCTTGTCCTTCTGGTCTTCGCCCCCGTTTGCCCCCAAGCCCTCAATCACGAGGTTTGCGAGCAGACGGCCGATACAGTCATGGACATTGGCGGCGGTGTCCAGAGACTTGGTCGCCGCCAGCAGGTCGAAGGTTCCAAGCTCGCCCCAATGGCGCATCACCGCCTGGCGGTCGAACAGGTTTATCGCGTTGCCGATCGCGACCCAGCGGATCGCCTCGGCGTAGGGCGCGGTCCCGATCACGGCGTCCGAGCGCGGGTTATATTGCGGGTTCATGAAGATCACGTCGGCGCCGCCTTCGCGCAGCTTGCCGACCGCCTGCTCGAGCGTCGCCTGAAATTCATCCGTGCTGACGCCGCGCATCGCATCTGCGGTACCTGTCTGCCAGATCACGAGGTTCGGCTTTTCGGCCGCCAAAACCTTCGGGAATTCCGCTGCCATGTCCGCCGCAGTTTGCCGCGACTTGACGAGCGATATAACGGTCACCTTGACGTCCGGCAACTTCTTTTGCAGCGCAGCTTCGAGCCGCGCCGGATAGGCGGCGGCGGCTCCATTTGCGCCCGGCAAGGTCGACGATCCGGTTCCGGCAACGACGATTTTCAGATTTTTCTGTTTGATTGCAGCGGAAACGCGGGGCAGCGCGGCGTCGGCGTGCACCAGATGCGCAGCAACCGCGCAGGCGTCGCCGGGTCCGGCGGAGGCCACGCTCGCGTAAGCACAAACACCTATCAGCGCCCCGGCGATGCGCCTCATGCCTCGCCTCCTGCGAGGTCGGCCTGCGGCGGTTTCGAACGTCCTCCGGAACCGCGCCCCTCCACATTGTCGTACCACGTAATCAGGGAGGCAACCGCAATCATTATCAGTATCCCTAATGCGCTGATCGTCACTTGCATCAGGATCGAGCGGGAGATTTCCGAGGTCACGAAGTGGCCAATGAAGGACAACGCGATGCCGAGACAGAAGATCTCGAGCGAATGCTGGCCGCACAGGATCGCGGGCCTGAGCCAGCGCGATTTCAACCCCGGCCAGTCGATCGGGATGAAACGGACGGTCAGGATCGCCAGCGCGCAGAAATGCGTAAAACGCAGCAAATCCATGTTGTTCTTGTCGATCGGATAGATCAGGTCCTGGACCCGCTTGGGGATCAGCACCGCATAGCGCGGGAAGTACCAGGTCATCACAACCATCAACGCCAGCACCAGGAACGCGATCGCCGCGCCCACCACGTAGCGCGAACGCAGCAGCGGTCCGATCCGGTCGGCGCCGCCGACGCCCAGCCACGCGCCCACCACGAATATAAGTTGCCAGGCCAACGGGTTAAAGAACCAGGTGCCGGTCGGATAGGCGGGAAGATTCCAGTAGAAATGCTGCACTGCCGCATAAAGCGCGACGGAAAGGGCCAGCGCGACGATCGGCCAGTGCAACAGCAGCCACAGCACCAGCGGAAACGCGAGCAGCAGGACGATGTAGAGCGGCAGCACGTCCATGAAATTCGGCTGGAACTTGAGCATTAGCGCCTCGACCAGCGCGACGCCCGGTTGCTGCAGGAAGTCGAAGGCGCGCATTTCTTCCGAATAGAGCGGGTTGTCGAGGCTCGTGGTCAGGTAGCCGATCTGCGCCATGAAGATGACGAAGATGAACACGTGCGCGACATAGACCGTCCAGGCGCGCTTCAGGATGCGCGCGCCGGCAATGATGAAGCCGCGCTGGCGCATCGCCCGGCCGTAGACGAAGGCCGCCGTATAGCCCGAAATGAAGACGAATATCTCCGCCGCATCGGAGAAGCCGTAGTTGCGGATGGTGATCCAGTTGACGATGTTCGACGGGATGTGGTCGAGGAAAATCAGCCACAGCGCGAGGCCGCGAAACAGGTCGAGTCGCAGGTCGCGTCCGGACGAAACACTCGGCGGCATATCATGCTCTTGTTGGCGCGCTCGCACGATACTAAAGGGGAGTCGCCGGTTTGAGAATGGCGCAGAGCGCGGCCATTTGCGCGCCGGCGCCCAACGCGATTGAAGCGAACGATGTACCAGTCGGTCACGCGCAATATCGAGGTCACGGTAAAGCCGGAATACCTCGCCGACCGCTCCTCGCCGGCGACCGGCGAATACTTCTGGGCCTACACGATCGAGATCACCAATCGCGGCACCGAAACGGTGCAGTTGCGCACACGGCACTGGCGCATCACCGACGGGATGGGACGCAAGCAGGAGGTGCGCGGACCGGGCGTCGTCGGCAAGCAGCCGGTGCTCAAGCCCGGCGAGTCGTTCGAGTATACGAGCGGCGTGCCGCTGCCGACCCCTTCCGGCTTCATGACCGGCAGCTACGGCATGGTGTCGGCCGCGGGCGAGCCGTTCGACATCGCCATCCCGACCTTCTCGCTCGATGG
>DATEKY010000153.1:0-5339 GCA_035277225.1 Xanthobacteraceae bacterium | reverse complement strand
GCCGGCTACCTCACTTGCTAACGGAGTGGTTCGGGGCGCATAAGGCGGTTGCCGGGGTGGATGCCGTATCATCCGGCCATGACGGGAGATTCGCCGGCCAGAAGGGCCGGGCGAAAGGGCGGCAATGAGACTTCTGCTTCGCTTCTTCGGCTGGATTTTCGCGCTCGGGACGGTGCTGTTTCTCGTCGGCATCGCGGGTGCGGCCGGCCTGTTCTGGCATTTCTCCAAGGACCTCCCGGACTATTCCCAGCTGCAGGATTACGAGCCGCCGGTGATGACGCGCGTGCACGCCTCCGACGGCGCGCTGGTCGCGGAATACGCGCGCGAGCGGCGCCTCTATCTGCCGATCCAGGCGATCCCCAAGCTCGTTCTGCACGCCTTCATCGCGGCCGAGGACAAGAGCTTCTACGAGCACGGCGGCCTCGACTTCCAGGGCATCGCGCGCGCGTCGCTGCTGCTGGTGCAGAACTACGGCTCGGGCCGCCGCCCGCAGGGCGCCTCCACGATCACGCAGCAGGTCGCGAAGAACTTCCTGCTCACGAACGAGGCGAGCTTCGAGCGCAAGATCAAGGAGGCGCTGCTCGCGCTGAAGATCGAGCGCACCTATTCGAAGGACAAGATTCTCGAGCTCTACCTCAACGAAATCTATCTCGGGCTCGGCGCCTACGGGGTCGCTGCCGCATCGCTGCTCTATTTCGACAAGTCGGTGCATGAGCTGACGCCGGCGGAAGCCGCCTACCTCGCCGCGCTGCCGAAGGCGCCGAACAACTATCATCCGTTCCGTCAGCGCGAGCGCGCGATCGAACGCCGCAACTACGTGCTCGACCGCATGGTCGAGGACAATTACCTCAAGCGCGAGGATGGCGAGAAGTCGAAGAAGGAGCCGCTCGCCGTCACGCCGCGCCCGACCGGCGCGCACATCTTCGCGGCGGAATATTTCGCCGAGGAAGTGCGCCGCGACCTCAACGACCGCTACGGCGAGAAGAAGCTCTACGAGGGCGGGCTGTCGGTGCGCACCACGCTCGACCCGAAACTGCAGTCGATGGCGCGCAAGACGCTGACCGACGGCATGGTCAAGTTCGACGAGACGCAGGGCTATCGCGGCGCGATCCAGAAGGTCGACGTCTCGGGCGACTGGGGCGTGAAGATTGCCGAAGTGAAAGCCTATTCCGACGTGCCGTGGAAGATCGCGGTCGTGCTGGAAGTGAGCGACCAGGCCGCGCGCATCGGGCTGCAGCCGGCGCGCGACCCCGGCGGCGCCGTCTCCAAGGAACGCACCATCGCCAACCTGCCGCTCGACGGCGTGAAGTGGGCGCGGCCCGCGAGCGGAAACCGCGCCGCCCCGACCAAGGTGAGCCAGGTGCTGGCGCCCGGCGACGTCATCTATGTCGAGGTGCTCGACAAGGACGCCGGCAGGTACCGCCTGCGGCAGATCCCGGAAATCTCCGGCGGTATGGTGGTGATGGACCCGTGGACCGGACGCGTGCTCGCGATGGTCGGCGGCTTCTCGTTCGACCAGAGCCAGTTCAATCGCGCGACGCAGGCGCTGCGCCAGCCGGGCTCCTCGTTCAAGCCGTTCGTCTACGCCGCGGCTCTCGACAACGGCTACACGCCCTCGACCGTGGTGATGGACGCGCCGATCGAGGTCGATACCGGTTCGGGCGGCGTGTGGAAGCCGGAAAACTATTCGCACAAGTTCTACGGACCGCAGACGCTGCGCTTCGGCATCGAGCATTCGCGCAACGTCATGACGGTGCGTCTCGCGCAGGACGTCGGCATGCCGCTGATCGCCGAATACGCCAAGCGCTTCGGCGTCTACGACGACATGCCGACCTATCTGTCGTTCGCGCTCGGCTCCGGCGAGACCACCGTGATGCGCATGGTGAGCGCCTATTCGATGTTCGCGAACGGCGGCAAGCGCATCAAGCCGACCTTGATCGACCGGATTCAGGATCGCTACGGCCACACCATCTTCAAGCACGATCAGCGCGAATGCCGCGGTTGCCAGGCCGACAAATGGGCGGGGCAGAACGAGCCGAGCATGGTCGACCGGCGCGAGCAGGTGCTCGATCCGATGACCGCCTATCAGATCACCTCGATGATGGAAGGCGTGGTTCAGCGCGGCACCGCGACCGTTGTGCGCGAGGTCGGCAAGCCGGTCGCCGGCAAGACCGGCACGACCAACGACGAAAAGGACGTCTGGTTCGTCGGCTTCTCGCCCGACATGACGGTCGGCGTCTATCTCGGCTACGACAAGCCGCGCCAGATCAGCGCGCGTGCGACCGGCGGCGGCATTGCGGCGCCGATCGTGAAGGACTTCATGAAGCTCGCGCTCGCCGACAAGCCGGCGGTGCCGTTCCGCGTGCCGCCCGGCATCAAGCTGATCCGCATCGATCCGAAGTCAGGCATGCGCATCGCGGCGGGCTCGCCCGGCGGTCTGCTCGAAGCCTTCAAGCCCGGCACCGCGCCGCCCGACAGCTACTCGATCATCGGCTACCAGGGTGGGGACGGGGGGCCAGCCTCGGTCCCGCCGGACGCGGACCGCATGGTGCCGACCGCGCGCGGGCTGTACTGACCCCTCACGCCATTGCGCGGCGACGCCGGACGACCGTCAGCCTTGTGAATTGTTTTCGGCTCCCGCCGGGCTCAGCCACTCGGCGTTGCGCGCCATCTCCTCGTAGGACTCCGCGAGGCGCTCGAACGCCGCGCGAAAATCCGGCCTGATGGCTTCCTTCGCACCCAACCGCGCCTGTTCAGCACGCTCGCGATAAACTCTCGCGTCTTCTTCCATCACACCACCACGCTCCCGCAGCGTCACTTTCCGCTGCGTAATCTGTGACGTCAATGTGACGCGCCAATTCTCCACAGGCGGCACGCCCATTGTCGCGCCGCATCCACAAAGGGCGATGTGCCTGACCTCCTTGGGCAAACAGGCGGCGCGCGATATCTCTGTCCCCTCTGTTATCCCCCGCGAGCACTTCGGGCCTTGGCGTGACCGCGCACCACCTCCTGTTCATCGTGATGTCGGCGATCTGGGGCGTCACCTGGATCGCCACCAAGGCGGGGCTGGACGCCGTGCCGCCGCTGTTCTTCGGGGCAGTGCGCTACATCCTGGTGTCGGCGGTGCTGATCGTCGCGGTCGGCGGCCTGCGGCAGACCTTCGGCGGCGGACGCGCCATCCGCATCGTCGTCACCGGCGCGCTGGTGATCGTCGCGACCTACGGGCTGCTCTATTGGGGCATGCTGTTCGTGCCCTCGGGTGTCGCCGGCGTCGTCAACATGTCGATGAACCCGGTGTTCTTCTTCGCGCTCGCGATTCTGTTCGGCCAGGAGCGGCCGACATGGCGCCACGCCGCCGCGCTGACGCTCGGCATCGCCGGGCTGCTCATCCTGTTTTCCAGCAAGGCGAGCTTCGGCGGAACGACGCTAGAGCTTTGGGGCGCGGCGGCAGTCGTCGCGGCGTCGCTCGCCTATTGCCTCGGTTCGGTGATGACGCGGCCGCTGCTGCGCGACGTGAAGCCGCTGGAACTGACCACCGCGCAGGCCGTGGTCGGGGCGGTCGGCATGAGTGCGCTGTCGCTCGCGCTCGAGCCGGTCTCGCTGCAGACATTCACCGCGCTGCTTTCTCCCGCGCCGCTTGCCGGCCTGCTGTTCGTGGTGATCGGCGGCACCTTCATCGCCTACACGATCTTCCTGCATTTGATGCGCGACTGGGGCGCTTCGCGCGCCGGGCTTTATTCGTTCGTGTCGCCGGTCGTCGCGCTCATTCTAGGTGCGCTGGTCTACGCTGAGCCATTCACCTGGCGCGAGGTGGCGGGCGCCGCCATTATGCTGGTCGCTGCCGCGATCGCACTGGCGCCGCGGCGGGCGTGAGGGAGGCCGTCTAGATTCTCTCCCACACCAGCCGGCGCACGCTCATCTTGCCGTCGATCGGGTCGGGCGACTGCGGGGTGGACAGGGTCAGCCGGTTGCCCTCCAGCCTGAAATGACGCTTCTGCTCGCCGCCGGTGAATTTCTCGTTCCACGAGATGTCGACGCGATGCGTCACCACGTCGTCCGCGACCGAATAGCTGCCGCCATAGCTGAGCATGCTGCGATAGAGCGCCTCGGCCTCCGCGGGCGTCGCGCGGCCGCCTGCGGCCGGCTTGCGGTTGCCATGCGCGATCAGCGCGAGCATGCGCCCCTCGGGGCTGTAGTTCAGCACGCCTTGCGGCTTCTCGCCGAACATCGTGGTCGTCGCGCCGGAGGGTATTTCCTCGCGCACCGCCGAGACGAGCTTCCAGGTTCCATGCAGTCGGTCGGTCACGGCGCGCTCCTGTTAATGAAGGCCAGCGTAGCGATCGGCCGCGGCGAGTAAAGCAGGGCAACCGCTTGCGCAGCGGGGCGCGCGCCGCTACATGGGCGTTTCCGAACGGAAGCGAGTGGCAATGCGCGCCGAAATCCAGAAGATCGTCGATGACATCAAGCAGTCGGTCGGGCTGCTGAGGAGGCATCTTTGACGTCGACAAAGCGCGCCGGCGGCTCGACGAGCTGAACGCTCTCGCCGAAGATCCCAACCTCTGGAACGATCAGCAGCGCGCGCAGCGCGTGATGCAGGAGCGCACCGCGCTCGAGGATCAGCTCACCGCGATCGATCGCATCGGGCAGGAGCTGGAAGACAACATCGGCATGATCGAGCTCGGCGAGGCCGAGAAGGATCAGGGCGTTGTCACTGACGCCGAGAACGCGTTGCGCGCGCTGAAGACGGAAGTCGCGCGGCGCGAGACCGAGGCACTGCTGTCCGGCGAGGCCGACGCCAACGAGGCCTATCTGGAGGTCCATGCCGGCGCGGGCGGCACCGAGAGCCAGGACTGGGCCTCGATGCTGCTGCGGATGTACACACGCTGGGCCGAGAAGCACGGCTTCAAGGTCGACTTCATGGAGGAGAGCCAGGGCGAGGAGGCCGGCATCAAGTCGGCGACCATCCACGTCAAGGGCCGCAACGCCTACGGCTGGCTCAAGACCGAGATGGGCGTGCATCGCCTCGTACGCATCTCGCCCTACGATTCCAATGCGCGCCGGCACACGTCGTTCGCCAGCATCGAGACCTATCCGGTGATCGACGACAGCATCAAGGTCGACATCAAGGAAGCCGACGTCAAGGTCGACACGATGCGCGCGAGCGGCGCCGGCGGGCAGCACGTCAACAAGACCGAGTCCGCGATCCGCCTGACACACATTCCGACCGGCGTCGTGGTGTTCTGCCAGAACGATCGCTCGCAGCACCGCAATCGCGCGCAGGCGTGGGACATGCTGCGCGCGCGCCTCTACGAGATCGAGTTGAAGAAGCGCGAGGAGCA
>DATEKY010000152.1:0-7384 GCA_035277225.1 Xanthobacteraceae bacterium | reverse complement strand
TTCTCATCGTCGTACGGACCGACCCATTCAGCCGCATCGATGGTGCCCTTTTCAAGCGCCGGATAGATGTCGCCGGCGGCGAGCTGCTGCGGGACGACACCGAGGCGCTGCAGGATCGTGCCGGCGAACCCGCCGACGCGGAACTTAAGGCCTTTCAAGTCATCGACGGTATTGATCTGCTTGCGGAAGAAACCGCCCATCTGTGCGCCGGTGTTGCCGGCCGCGAAGCCGATCGCGTTGTACTTGGCGAGCAGCTCATTGAGGATCGTTTCGCCGTCGCCGTAACGCAGCCAGGCGTTCATGCCGCGCGTGTTGACACCAAAGGGAAGCGCGGTGCCGAAGGTAAAGGCCGCGTCCTTGCCGAAGTAGTAATACAGCGCCGTATTGCCCATTTCGACGTTGCCGGCCTGTACCGCGTCGAGGACCTGCAGCCCGGGGACGATTTCGCCCGCCGCGAACACCGTGATCTGGAATTTGCCGTCGCTCATTTCGGAGACGCGCTTGGCGAAGTATTCGGCGCCGCCATAAAGCGTGTCGAGCGACTTCGGCCAGCTCGTCGGCATCCGCCACTTCACTTCCGGCATCGACTGCGCGATCGCCGGAGCGGCGATGGCGGTCGAGGCGGCGAGTCCCACGCCGGCGGATTTCAGGAATTCACGACGTTTCATCTTGCGTTTCCCCTGTTGAAGTCGACTCTCTGCCGATGCGACTGGAACGATTGAAACATCGTTTCTTGTTGAGCCAGTCACCCGACGAGCGACTGGGCGCAATCTTACGGAACAATTCGCGGTTGCCAATGGCAAAAAAGGCCCGGGGCGGTCGGCCCCGGGCCTCTATTTTCGCCGTGCCTGCCGCCGATCAGGCGCGCGGACGGGTCCGGATCATGAAGGTGTCGTAGGTGTACTCGGCCACCTGCCACCACAGATACTCGTCGTTCCGGAACGCGATCATGTTGTCGTAGACCTTCTTGAATTCTGCGTTCTTCGACGAGATGTCGGCGTAGATCTCGTTCGAGGCCTTGAGGCAGGCTTCCATGATCGGCTGGCTGAACGGGCGAAGCTGCGCGCCCGCCGACACAAGGCGCTTGATCGCCTGCGGATTGCGCGCGTCGTAGCGGCCGGTCTCCTCGACGTTGGCGGCGCCCGCCGCAGCGGTGATGACCGCCTTGTAGCTCTTCGGCAGCTCTTCCCACTTGGCGATATTGAACATGAAGTGCTGCGTGGTGCCGCCCTCCCACCAGCCGGGGTAGTAGTAGAACGGCGCGACCTTGTGGAAGCCGAGCTTTTCGTCGTCATACGGACCGACCCACTCGGCCGCATCCACGGTGCCCTTCTCCAGCGCCGGATAGATATCGCCGCCGGCAAGCTGCTGCGGCACGACGCCGAGCTTCTGCATGACGTTCCCGGCGAGGCCCGCGATGCGCATCTTGAGGCCGTTGAGGTCGGCGACCTCCTTGATCTCCTTGCGGAACCAGCCGCCCATCTGCGCGCCGGTGTTGCCGCCGAGCAGGCTGACGATGTTGAACTTCTTGGTGAAGTCATCCATCAGCTTCTGCGCGCCGCCGTCATAGAACCAGGCGTTCTGCTGGCGCGTGTTGAGACCGAACGGCACGGCGCAGAACAGCGGGAAGGTCGGGTCCTTGCCGACATAGTAGTACGCCGCCGTGTGGCACATCTCGACATTGCCGGCGCTGACCGCGTCGAGCGCCTGCAGGCCGGGCACGATCTCGCCCGCCGCGAACGGCGTGACCTGGAACTTGTTGTCGGTCGCTTCCGCGACGTGTTTGGCGAAGGTCTCCGAAGCGCCCCACAGCGTGTCGAGCGACTTGGGGAAGCTCGAGGTGAGGCGCCATTTGATCTCGGGCGAGGACTGCGCGATGGCGGGGGCGGCGATCGCCGATGCGGCGAGGCCGGCACCTGCGGTCTTGAGGAACTGGCGGCGTTTCATGGATCTGCTCCTGGGCGCTTATTTACGGATAAACCCCGGCCGGCGTGCGCAACCGCCCCCGCAATCTTGCGGACCGAGCCCGGATTTGGCTCTCCTATAGCGAATTAAGGCGGGCGCGGAAAACGAAAAAACCCCGGAGTTCGATGCTCTCCAATAGGCGGGAGCGGGATGAAATCATCCCGCTCCGGGCTCCGGGGGCAATAATGGTGCGGCAAAACCGCTCGATCAGGTCCGCGTGCGATTGCGGATCAGGAAAGTGTCGTAGGTATACTCGGCCACCTGCCACCACAGATACTGGTCGTTGCGGAAGGCCAGCGTCGACTCCCAGATTTTCTTGAAGTCTTCGTTCGAGGCCGCGACTTCCTTGTAGAGCTCGAGCGACGACTTCAGGCAGGCATCCATTACCGTCGGCGGGAACGGGCGCAGCTGCGCGCCGGCCGCGACCAGGCGCTTGAGCGCGGCGGGGTTCACCGCGTCATACTTCGCCTGCATCCATTCGTGCGCCGCCATCGAGGCGGTCTTTACGATCGACTTGTAGGTCGGCGTCAGCGAGTTCCATTTCTCGATGTTGATGAAGTTGTGCAGCATCGCGCCGCCCTCCCACCAGCCCGGGTAGTAGTAGTACTGCGCGACCTTGTGGAAGCCGAGCTTCTCGTCGTCATACGGCCCGACCCATTCGCAGGAATCGAGCGTGCCCTTCTCCAGCGCCGGATAGATGTCGCCTCCGGCCAGCTGCTGCGGCACGACGCCGAGCTTGGTGAGCACGCGGCCGGCGAAGCCGCCGATGCGCATCTTCAACCCGCTGAGGTCGGCGACCTCCTTGATCTCCTTGCGGAACCAGCCGCCCATCTGGCAGCCGGTATTGCCGCACGGAATGCCGTAGATATTCGCCTTCTTGTAGAAGTCGTTCATCAGGTCCATGCCGCCGCCGAAATACTGCCAGGCGTTCTGCATGCGGCTGTTGAGCCCGAACGGGACGGCGGTGCCGAACGCGTAAGTCGGATCCTTGCCGACATAGTAGTAGGACGCGGTGTGACACATCTCGACATTGCCGGCGCTGACCGCCTCGGCGGCCTGCAGGCCGGGCACGATTTCTCCTGCCGCGAACACCGTGATCTGGAATTTGTTGTCGCTCGCTTCCGCAACGGCCTTGGAGAAAACTTCCGCGGCGCCATAAATCGTGTCGAGCGATTTCGGAAAGCTCGAGGTTAGCCGCCATTTCGTCTCCGGCATGGTCTGCGCGATGGCGGGAGCCGCCACGGCGGATGCCGCAAGTCCAGCACTGGCGGTCTTCAGGAATTGACGGCGCTTCATTCGATGATGTCCCCTTGGCGTCGATGTCTTGTCAGATGTGTTGTTAGGATCTTGAGCGGCGTTTTGCCGCGAATGCCGGTTAGCATGCTTCGCAGCGGCATGGGAACCGCGTGTTCCGTTCGCACCGGACTACGACCAAAGTAGAGTGTCAGCGGCCAACATCGACCGTCACCTCCATCTTCGGGTGAATACCGCAGAAGACGAGATACGAGCCGCTCTTCGGGAAGGCGATCTCGACCGTCTCGCCCGGCTCCTGCGCGCCGGAATCGAAATCGAGCTTGTCGTCGAATACGCGGATGTTGTGCGTGCGCGTGTCGTTGTTGAGGAACCATAATCGCTCGCCGCGCCGGACCCGCACATGGGTCGGCGTGAAGGCTTTGTCATGCTGCGAGATCGAGGTAACTCGTTCGGCCGGCACTGGCTGCGATACCTGCGCCACGATGCCGGCGGGCAAGTGCGGCTCACCCTCGCTCGACAAGGTTCGCAGGAAGGCGACCAGCGCGGCCTGCTCTTCGGCGGAGAGCGCGATCTTGCGCAGATCGGGAGATCGCGTCGCCCGATCCGCGATGCCGTCGACGTAGTGCGCCACCACGTCCACGAGCGACGCGAGCGACCCGTCATGCATGTAGGGCGCGCGCCGTGCGGTCTCGCGCAGCGAGGGCGTCTTGAACGCGTATTCGGCCTGCTCCAGCCGCAGCACCGCGCCGCGCCCGCGGTCGTCGCTCGGCAGTCCGATATCGTAGAAGGCGTAGTCGGTGAACGCCCAGCCGGAATGGCAGTTGGCGCAGCCGGCCTTGTTGAACAGGCGGAAGCCGTCCACTTCCTGCGCCGACAACGCCGCGGCGTCGCCGTCGATCCAGCGGTCGAAGCGCGTGACCGGCGACACGAACGTGCGCTCGTAGGTCGCGATCGCCTTCTTCAGATTGTCTTCGCTGACGCGCGGGTCCTGCGGAAAGGCTTTGGCGAAATCGCGCTGGTAGGCGCGATCGGCCGCGAGGCGCGCGACCAGTTTGTCCATCGGCTGCGCCATCTCGTCCGGCGCGATGATCGGTCCGGCGGCCTGCTCCTCCAGGCTGCGCGCGCGGCCGTCCCAGAACACGTTGCGCGCCCAGGCCAGATTCCACAGGGTCGGCGTATGGCGCGCGAGCGGACGGCGCGGCACGCCGATCGCGGTCATGCGCCCGTCGGAGAAACCCTTCGTCCGGTCGTGGCAGGTCGCGCACGCGATGCTGCCGTCCGCGGAGAGGCGCTTGTCGTGAAACAGCCGCTCGCCGAGCGCACGCTTCTCCGGCGAATAGGGATTGGACGCCGGGAACGGAATGCCGGCGGGCCGGCGGAATTTGTCCTTCAGCGGCGCAAGGTCGTCGCCCTGCGCCAGCGCGGCGGCGCCGCCGATCAGCGCTCCGCACAGGAACGCGACCGCAATAACGAAACGAAAATGTGCCTGCGCCCCGACCGCGATCCTCACATCAACTTGCCGATCGAGAGCTCGATGCGCGACACGTCGCTCAGCACCGCCGGATAGTCCTTCACCGGCGTCTTCGGCGGCATTGCGGCGGGCCAGGCTTTCTTCAGCTCGGCGAAACCGCCGCGCACGTGCTTGAGCGCGTCGGCATCCTTCTGCTCCAGCGCGGCGGAAAGGCTCTCGACCATCTTCTCGGCCTGCCAGACGAAGCCGCGCGAATCCTGATACTCGACCGGCTTGGTGATGCGCCCCTTGCCGAGCGCCTGCTGATATTCGCCGGTCGCGCTCTTCAACAGTTCGAGCGCGGTCTCCACCTGGAAGCCGTCGCTCGCCTGCTTTGCCTTCACGCCGGCATCGGCCGCCGCGAGCGCATCCGCGACGCCCTTCCAGGCCGCGGCGTAATCCTCGCCGCCCTTCTTCTGCTTCACCGCGGTGGCGAGCAGCTTCAGCGCGGTCGCGAATTGCGGCGTGTTGTAGTCCTTCAGCCTGCCGCGGATCGGGCCGTAAAGCTCTTCGCTCGGATGCAGGAAGTGCGGCAGCGCCGCGGCCCATTGGCCCTGCTTCACCAGCTCGTCGCCGACCAGCAGATGCCCGCGCATCTGCGCGATGCGCAGTGCGAAATCGAGATCGGGCGGAAGCGCCGCGCCGCCCTTGGCGCCGCCCTCCTCGCCGCCTTCGCCACCCTCACCGCCCTGCTTCTTCTTTGCCTTCTTCGGACCGCGCTCGCCGTGTTCCCCGCCCTCGCCGCCATGGCGCTTCGCGGAGGACAGATCGGTCGCCGACAGCGCGCGGGTCAGCGCCATGGCGGAGATGTCGTTTGCGACCGTCGGCGGTTCGGCGCCGGCGCTGCCGACGCCCGCCACCACGAAGGCGCCGACGCCGAGCCAGATCTTGGTCTTGGATTTCATCTCTCGAACTCTCCGCGCGCGCCCCGCGTTGCCCGCATTTGCCTTGAGGGCGGGCGCACCATACGGTGCGACACCTTGCCCGGCCAGCGACAAAGCGCGGATTTTGAACAATTCCAATGCGTTGCGAAGAACCTTAAGCGCATGCAGATCGTCATCGGCAACGTGCTGTCGGCGGAAGAAGTTGCGCTGGTGCGCGAAACCCTGGCGCGCGCGACCTTCGAGGACGGGCGCGAGACCGCTGGCTTCGCGGCGCGGCTGGTCAAGAACAACCGGCAGGCGGCCAACGATCGAACGATCGACACCGTGCGCAAGCTGGTCGAGGAGCGCATCCTCGGCAATGACGTGTTCGCGATGGCGGTGCGGCCGAAGGCGCTCACCTCGGTGATGTTCTCCTCTTACGAGCGCGGCATGCACTACGGCAGCCATGTCGACGACGCGCTGATGCAGGGCATGCGCACCGACGTGTCATTCACGCTGTTCCTGTCCGATCGGGACGCTTACGACGGCGGCGAGCTTACGATCGAGAGCGCGTCCGGCGAGGACGCGGTCAAGCTCGCCGCCGGCAGCCTCGTCGCCTATCCGTCGACGGCACTGCACCACGTCGCGGCGGTGACGCGCGGCACGCGGCTCGCCGCGGTCGGCTGGGCGCGCTCATTCGTACGCGATCCGGCGCGGCGCGAGATGCTGTTCGATCTCGACACCGCGCGGCGCGCGATGTTCGCGCGCGAGGGCAAGAGCGCGGAGTACGACCTCGTCTCGAAGTCGCTCGCGAACTTGCTGCGGATGTGGGCGGAGGATTAGGCGATAGGCCGCGAAAGCGGGTCATGCTATATTTCCCGGATGTCGCAACGCCTCGCACTTGACCTCGATGACAGCCTGGCCGCTCGGCTGCGAGAGGCCGCCGCAAAGCATGAGACCACCGCTGAAGCCTTTGCGGCTGATGCCGTGCAGCGCGCGGTCGCGGAGGTCGAGGCATGGGCCGAGGATGAGGCGGCCTACGCCGAATACGAGCGCACCGGCGAGTCCATCCCGCTTGAAGCCGCGGAGGCGTGGGCCAGAAGCTGGGGCACGTCGAACGAGCTGCCACCGCCTGGGCCGTGCAAGTCGTCTTCCTGACGCGCGCCCGAGCCGACCTCGATCGGCTCCGGCAATTCCTTGCGCCGCACGGCGAGCAATTATCCCAACGCGCCGTCGATACGTTGTTTGCCGCGGCCCGATCGCTGCGTGATCTGCCCGAACGCGGCCGTCCGGCGGCGAAACCCGGATATCGTGAACTCGTCGTGCCGTTCGGCCGAGGTGCTTACGTCATCCGATATCGGATCGACCAGCAACGCGACACCGTCGTAATCGTCCGGCTCTGGCACGGCCGCGAGAACCGCTAAGCCTCGATCACGATCTTCGGCGCCGCTCTGGCCCCGCCCTTCGCGCCGAGCTTGTCGCGCACGCGCGCCGCGATCTCGCGATAGATTTTCGCGTGTGGACCGTCCGGCTCGGTCGCGACCACGGGACGGCCGGCGTCGGAGGTCTCGCGGATCGCAATGTGCAGCGGCACCTCGCCGAGGAACGGCACGCCGAGCTTGTCGGCCTCCGTGTGCGCGCCGCCGTGACCGAAGATGTCGTGGCGCTCGCCGCATTTCGGGCAGACGAAGTAGCTCATGTTCTCGATGATGCCGAGCAGCGGCACGTTCACGCGCTTGAACATCTCGACGCCGCGCCGCGCGTCGATCAGCGCGAGGTCCTGCGGCGTCGA
>DATEKY010000151.1:0-6412 GCA_035277225.1 Xanthobacteraceae bacterium | reverse complement strand
GGATGATCGAGCACGTGGCGCGCCAGCGCCTGACCGCCGGCCCAGGCGAAGGCCCAATAGGGCGGCGGCAGGCCCAGGGCGTCGAGCTCTTCCTCGGTCTTCTGCCAGATCGGCACGGCTTCGGTCGCGACGTGCAGCGCGATCTCCGGCACATGCGGCACCGGCGTGAGGCGCGTGTTGGCGCGGATGAAGGCTTTGCGGTCGGCGATCATGCTACTCGGTGTCATTCCGGCCGAGCGTAAGCGAGGGCCGGAATCCATAAACACGAACGGTCATTGGTTTGCACGGCCATTGCCTAACCTGAGAAGATCGTGGTTATGGATTCCGGGCTCCCGCCTTCGGCGGGCCCCGGAATGACAGAGAGTGTCCATGCCCGCCATCAAACCCGACCGCGTTCTCGGTGACCTGTACAAGCTGCGCTCGTTCGGTACCTACAAGACCGGCGTGCACCGGCCGACCTTCTCGGCCGAGGACATCGCGGCGCGCAACTGGTTCGCCGAGCAGTGCACTGCCGCGGGGCTGGAGACCAGCATCGACGGCATCGGCAACATTCTGGGAAAGAGCAAAGCGACAGGTGCGAAGGCTTTGTCCGGCTCACATCTGGAAAGCCAGAACCACGCCGGCTGGCTCGACGGCCCGCTCGGCTGCGTCTACGCGCTGGAGGCCTCGCGCGCCATCAAGGAAGCGGGCGGCGATGCCGGTGTCGACGTCGTGGTGTTCTGCGACGAGGAGGGCCACTACGGCTCGTTCCTCGGCAGCAAGTCCTTCACCGGGCTGTTGAAGGACGAGGACATCGACAAGGCGGCAAACCGCCACGACGGCACGCCGATGCGCGACGCGCTGAAGCGCGCCGGATGGAACGGTCGCTCGCGGCTGCAGATCGAGCCGTCGCGCTACAAGGCTTTCTTCGAGGCGCATATCGAGCAAGGCGATACGCTGGAGAGCGAGAAGCTGCGCATCGGCGTGGTGACGGCGATCGTGGCGATCTGGCAGTATTCGTTCTCGGCGACCGGCGAGCAGAACCACGCCGGCACCACGTCGATGACGCGGCGGCGCGATGCGGGCTTGGCGCTGGTGCGGCTCCTTTCGGCGATCGACAAGCGCTTTCCGGAAATCTGCGGGCCGCGCACGGTGTGGACCACCGGCCGCATCACGCTCGAGCCCGGCAGCCACAGCATCATCCCGGGCCGTGCCGAGTCGCTGTTCCAGCTGCGCGACGCCGACCCGGCAGTGCTCGACCGGCTGCATGCCGAGCTCTACACGCTGGTCGACGAGGCGAACCGGACCGGCCGCTGCCCGATCGAGATCAGCGTGATCTCGCAGTCGACGCCGGCGAAGATGGACGAGCGGCTGATGGCGGCGCTCGATGCGTCCGCGGAGCGTCACGCGCCGGGCAAGCATCTGCGGATGCCGAGCGGCGCCGGCCACGACGCGCAGTGGCTCGCGCGCAAGCTGCCCGCCGCGATGATGTTCGTGCCGTCGATCGGCGGCATCAGCCATCACTGGAGCGAGAACACCGCGGACGAGGATCTGGTTCTCGGCGCACAGGTGTTCACCGATGCGATTGCGGACAGCCTCAAATAGTCTTTTATTTTGCGCATGATCTGATCCGAAAACCGGTGCCCACTTTTCGGGATCATGCGCCCCCGGAACCATTTGACCGGTCGGCGAATTTCCTTCCCCGCTGGGTGAAGGAACTTCGATGTCGGACGTGAGTAACGGGTCGGGTGGACAGGCGGCGCGAAAGCTCAAATCGCGCCTTGCCGCGATTACGATGCGCCGCCTCGGCCTGCGCTATATCTCGACCGACGCGCTGACGATCCGGCGGCGCAAGAACGGCGACGGCTACACCTTCGTTTCCGCGCGGGGCCGTACGATAACGGATCAGATTACGCGCGCGCGCCTGAAGCGCCTCGCAGTTCCTCCGGCTTACGAAGAGGTGCTCTACGCCACCGATCCGCGCGCGCACATCCAGGCGATCGGGCGCGACGCGGCGGGGCGGCTCCAGTACCGCTACCATCCGGACTGGGAAAAGGTGCGCGAGCGCCGCAAGGCGCGCCGCCTGCAACGCCTTGTCGAGGCGCTGCCGCGCATCCGCCGCGCGGTGAACAAGCATCTGGCCGCCGCGGAGCCGACGCGCGAGTTTGCGCTGTCTGCGGTGATCGAGCTGGTGGCGTGCAGCGCGATCCGCCCCGGCAGCGAGAGCTATGCCAAGGCAAACGGCACGCGCGGCGCCGCCACCCTGCACAAGTCGAACGTCGCGGTGCGCGGCGCGACCGTGTCGCTGAAATTCCGCGCCAAGGGCGGCAAGGCGATCGACAAGGAATTCCATTGCCCGCGTGTCGCCGCCGCCATCAACGTGCTGCTGGACATTCCGGGCAAGCGCCTGTTCCAGTATCGCGGCGACGGCGGCGTGCGCATCGTGACGGCGAGCGACGTCAATGCGTTCCTGCGCGAGATCGCGGGCGTGAAGATATCGCTGAAGGATTTCCGCACCTTGTGCGCCTCCGCGGCAGCGCTCGAGGCACTCGCGCATGTGGCGCCGGCGGCGAGCGAGCGCGGTCGCAGGCGCCAGGTGCGCGAAGCGGTCACCGCGGTGTCGGAGGAGCTCGCAAACACGCCGACGATCTGCGCCAAAAGCTACGTGCACAAGACCGTGGTGGCGGCGTTCGTGAACGGCAGGCTGGAGAAGTTCAGCGAAACATTGAAGCGGCGCCGCTCGCCGGCGCACCGCGAGCAGCTTTTGGCACAGGTCGTGGCGAGTATGGCGGCGTAACCTACCCTATTACCTCGACTTACCTCGATTCTGCCTTTGCATGGGGTTGTTCTTCGTTTTTTTTCCGGCGGCCCCGGGCCGGCGATCGGCTAGTCGTTCACGCCGCCCAGCTTGCAAACGTAAGCCCACTCCTCGTCGGTCACCGGCTGCACCGAGAGGCGTGCGGAGCGCACCAGCATCATCGCCTTCAGCTTCGGATCGGCCTTGACCTCCGCGAGCGTGACGAACGTCTTGAACGGCTGCACGGCGCGCGTGTCGATCGCATAGAAGATGTTCTTCTCGTCGGTCGGGTCCTTGTAGGACTCGCGGATGATCTCGACGATGCCGACGATCTGCTTCTCCTTGCCGGTATGATAGAAGAAGGCGTGTTCGCCCTTCTTCATGCTTTTCAGGTTTCCGCGCGCGATGAAGTTGCGCACGCCGGTCCAGGGTTCGCCCTTGGCGCCGCGCTTGACCTGATCGTCCCAGGAGAATTCTTCCGGCTCGGTCTTCAGCAGCCAATGCGCCACGGCATCTCTCCCTGACCTACGCGCGAACGCCGCCCATCCGGCACACGATCTTCCATTCCTCCGCCGTCACCGGCTGCACCGAGAGGCGCGAGTATTTCAGCAGCGCCATGTCCTTGAGCTTCGGCACGGTCTTCACGTCGGCCATCGTCACCGGCTTCGTCAGCGGCATCTTCGCGATCACGTCGGTGACCACCCACGGCGAGCCTGCCTCCGCGGTCGCGTCCGGATAGTGCTCGCGGATGATCTCGCCGATGCCGACGACCTCCTTGCCGATATTGGAATGATAGAAGAAGAACCGCTCGCCCTTGCGCATTTTCATCAGGTTCAGCTTGGCGGTGTGATTGCGCACGCCGTTCCACGGCTCGCCCTTCGCGCCCTTGCCGACCAGATCGTCCCAGGAGAACACGTCCGGCTCGGACTTCATCAGCCAATACGCCACACATTCCCTCCGTTGCGACGCGGCCCGCGATTGGGCAGTGTTGGGCACAACGATAACCGGAAAATTCCGGTCTGCGAAATGAGGGAGGGAGCATGAAGAAGGTCATTCTGCTTGCGGCGGCCGTCATCGCATTCGCGACCGCCGCGCAGGCGCAGCAGTTTCCGACGCGCCCCGTGACGCTGATCGTGCCGTGGCCGGCCGGCGGCTCGACCGACATCGGCATGCGCGCGCTCGCGGCGGCGACCGAGAAACATCTCGGCCAGTCGATCGTGATCGAGAACAAGCCCGGCGCGGGCGGCACGATCGGGCCGGCCAACATGGCGGCGAACGCGCGGCCGGACGGCTACACGGTGGCGCAGCTGCCGATCACGGTGTTCCGGATGCCGTTCATCCAGAAGACCACCTTCGATCCCGCCAAGGACTTCACCTACGTCATCCATGTGACCGGCTACACCTTCGGCGTGGTGGTGAAGGCCGACGCGCCGTGGAAGACCTTCAACGAGCTGATCGAATATGCGCGCGCCAATCCCGGCAAGCTCAACTACGGCACGCCCGGCGCCGGCACCAGTCTGCACATCACGATGGAGCAGATCGCCAAGATGAAGGGCATCAAGTGGACGCAGGTGCCGTTCAAGGGCGTTGCCGAAAGCATGAATGCGCTGCTCGGCGGACACATCGACGTGACGTCGGATTCGACCGGTTGGGCCGGCGCGGTGAATGCCGGCTCGGCGCGGCTGCTGGTGACCTGGGGCGCGTCGCGCACCAAGAACTGGCCGGACGTGCCGATCCTGAAGGAAGTCGGCATCGACCTGATCTCGAACTCGCCGTTCGGCATCGGCGGACCGAAGGGCATGGACCCGGCGGTGGTGAAGATCCTGCACGACGCGTTCAAGAAGGGCATGGAGGAGCAGTCCTACAAGGACGCGATGGCGAAGCTCGACCAGGAGGCTTACTACCTCGACACGGCCGCCTACCACGCGTTCGCCATCAAGCAGATCGGCGAGCAGAAGGAGCTCGTGGAGGCTTTGGGGCTGAGGCAGCAGTGATGTCATTCCGGGGCGCCGCGAAGCGGCGAGCCCGGAATCCATAGCCACGAAAGCCGATTGCGGCGCCCGGTGGCGCGTCATCGCGAGTGCGGTGTTTATGGATTCCGGGCTCCGGCCTTCGGCCGGCCCCGGAATGACAACTATTCCGCCCTGAACGGCCGCGTCAGCAGCGACTCGATCGCCTGATCGACGCTGAGCGTGCCGTCGAGCACCGCCGCGATCGCCGATGCGATCGGCATCTCGACCGATTTCTCCGCCGCCATCTCGGCGAGCGCGGAGGCCGTGAAGGCGCCCTCGGCGAGCTTGCCTCCGGGCGGCTTGCCTTCGCCGAGCGCGATGCCGAGCGAGAAGTTGCGCGACTGCGACGACGAGCAGGTCAAGACGAGGTCGCCGAGGCCCGATAGTCCGGTGAGCGTCTCGCCGCGCGCGCCGCAGGCGCGGCCGAAGCGCGTGAGCTCGGCAAAGCCGCGCGTCACCAGCGCGGCCGTCGCGCTGGCACCGAGCTTGCGTCCCTCCGAGATGCCGGCCGCGATCGCGAGCACGTTCTTCGCAGCGCCGCCGATCTCGACGCCGCGCACGTCGGTGGTGTGATAGGGCCGGAAAGTCGGCGAGCCGAGCGCGCGCGCGAGCGTCTGCGCGATCGCTTCGTCGATGCAGGCGAGCGTCACGGCGGTCGGCAGCCCGCGCGCCACGTCGGACGCGAAGCTTGGACCGGAGAGGATCGCCGGCATCGCGTTCGGCAGCGTCTCGGCGATCACCTCGGTCATGAACTTGTGCGTGCCGCGCTCGATGCCCTTGGCGCAGGCGACGACCGGAATGCCCTTGGCGATCTGCCTCGCCAGCCCGCCCGCGGCGGCGCGCAGGTCCTGAGCCGGCACGACCAGCAGCACGGCCTGCGCATGCGCCAGATCCGAGATCGCGCCGGTCACCGCGATGCGCTCGTCGAGACGAACCTCGGGCAAGCGCGGGCTCACGCGAGTCGCCACCATGTCGGCGACCGCAGCGGCATCGCGCGCCCACAACGTCACCTCGCGCCCGGCGCGCGCCGCGCAGTTCGCGAGCGCCGTCCCCCATGCGCCCGCGCCGACCACCGCGATACGCGCGACGCTCATGCTACCTCGCGAAGGCCGGATCGAGCGCCCACCGCGCGCGCGGCGCGACCTCGAGCGTATCGGTCAGCCCGAGCGCCAGCCGCTCGCAGCCCGCCCAGGCGATCATCGCGCCATTGTCCGTGCACAATTGGGGCGGCGGCGCGACCAGCACGGTCCCTTCGCTCTGCGCCACGCGATCGAGCGCGCGGCGGATCGACTGGTTGACCGCGACCCCGCCGGCGACGACGAGCGCGGTCGGCCCGCCGAACTGCTCGCGGAACAGGCGCAGGCCGGCATGCAGGCGATCCATCACGACGTCCACCACGGCCTGCTGGAACGCAGCGCACAGGTCGGCGACGTCCTGGTCGCTCAACGGCGCGACCTTCTCGGCCTCGACGCGCAGCGCGGTCTTCAGGCCGGAGAGCGAGAAGTCGGCTTCCGGCCGGCCCAGCATCGGACGCGGCAGGATGAAGCGCTGTGCGTCGCCGTTCTTCGCCTCGCGCTCGACGTCCGGCCCGCCCGGGTAACCAAGGCCGAGCAGCTTGGCGGTC
>DATEKY010000150.1:0-3239 GCA_035277225.1 Xanthobacteraceae bacterium | reverse complement strand
CCCGCTTCAGGATTGGGTATAGCGTCACTCTTCGACAATCGCCACCGCGCGCGTCCAGCCCGCCGAGGCGCGCTCGATCTTCACCGGAAAGCACGCGACCTTGAAGCCTTGCGACGGCAGCGCGTCGAGGTTCGATAGCTTCTCCATGTGGCAATAGCCGATCTCGCGCCCGGCCTTGTGGCCTTCCCAGATGATCGAGGCGTCGCCCGTCTCGGCGAAGCGCTTGGCCGTGAAGCTGAACGGCGCGTCCCAGCTCCAGCCGTTGGTGCCGGTCACGCGCACGCCCTGGTTCAGCAGGAACAGCGTCGCCTCGCGCCCGAAGCCGCAGCCGCGGTCGATGAAGTCCGGCTTGCCATAAGCTCTGCCGGCGGTCGTGTTCACCAGCACGATGTCGAGCGGCTTGATCTTGTACTGGATGTGGTCGAGCGCACGCTTCATGTCGTCGGCGGTGCAGACATAGCCGTCGGCCTTGTCGAGGAAATCGAGCTTCACCGCGTCGTTGAAGCACCATTCGAGTGGCACCTCGTCGATCGTCAGCGCCGGCTTGCCGTTGTCCATGGTCGGATGAAAGTGATACGGCGCGTCGAGATGCGTGCCGTTGTGAGTCGAGATCGCGACCTGCTCGACCGCCGGTCCGGCGCCGTCGGGAAGCTGGTCCTTCTTCACGCCGAACACCTGCATGAAGTTCTGCGCGCCCGCCGCATGATCGAGATAGGTGATCTGCGGCAGCATGTAGGGCGGGTCGGATACGATCCCGGCCTTCAGGGCGACCGAAATATCGACAATGCGGCGCGGCATTCACTCCTCCCGATTTGCTTTTGATAGTCGGCGTGTCAGCCCGACGCCTTCGGATCGGCTTCGCTGTAAAGCTGGTGCACGCTTGCGGCCTCGGCCGGACGATGGCGCACGATCTCGACGCCGACGCTGCCCGAGCCGGTGTCGAGCTTCTCTACCCGCACCGTGACGTTGGCGGCGCGCGGATGCGCCAGCACGGCCGCGGCAACCTGCTCGGCCAGCGTCTCGGCGAGCGCGATGTGGCCGCGGGCTGCGATCATGCGGATCGAGTCGGTGATGACGTCGTAGGACATCACGTCGCGCATGTCGGCCGGCACGTCCGAGGGGCGAGCGATGCTCACATCCACGCTGAAGCGGACCTGCTGCAGCTCGTCGCGCTCGCGTGTGTAGGTACCAATGCGCATGGAGAGCACGAAGTCGTGCACGAAGATGCGGTCGAGTTCCTTGCGTACGTCCGCCGTGCGCGGCGCCGCGAGGCGGTAATCGACCTTGGCTGGCTTGGCTCGCGCGCGCCGCTGGTCCGGCGGGATCAGCGCGCGGATGCCGTCGATGGTCGCGGCGTCGAAACGGAACGCGAGGATGTCCGGATCGAGCAGCAGCAGGCGCGGCACGTCAGGCGGCTCCAGCGCGCCGGCGAGGCCCGCCATCATGCCGTGGGCGCGGACCATGTCGATGAAGTCGGCGAGCGCCGTGATGTCGAGGGCGTCGAGCAGGTTTTTCCCGCTGGTCGTGTTCAGGATCACGCCGACGAAACCTTGCGCTTCCATCGCCGCAATCGCGCTCTCTTCGATGCCATCTTCGGCCAGCATGATTCCAAGGACGCCGGCGCGGCGCGTCAGCGGGGAGGCGGCCGCGACGATGTCCTGGCTGTGACGCGACAGGACACGGACATATTCGGCGCCCGCGTCGGCCAACGCCTCGGCCTGCGCCGCCTCGCTCGCGCCCGCGCTGACGCTGCGGCGGCCGGCGACGGCAGCCAGCACCGCGCGCACGCGCTCCGGCGACGGAGCGCCCTGCATGTCGATGATGTCCACCCCGCGCGCGACCGCGTCCTCGGCCTGCGCCGGTCCGTCCACGCTGGCGAGCAGGAGCGTCATGATCCGGTTTCTTGGCTCAATCGTACTTGATGTAGCGCTGGCTGGCCGGCGGGCCGGTGAGCGCGCCGCCGCTTTTGCCCGGCTGCCACTGCACCAGCTCTTCGATCTTTTTGGCGAGCTCGAAATCCTTGTCGGTGATGCCGCCGGCGTCATGGTTTTGCAGCCGCACTTCCACGCGCGGAAAGGTCGCGAGGATGTCCGGGTGATGCCACGCGGCTTCCGCCAGATGGCCGATCGCATTGGTGACCATCAGGGTCGCGCGCCAGCTTCCGGTCTCATAGGTGCGCTGAATCTGCCCGTCGGCGAAGCGCCAATGCGGCAGGTCGCGGGCGAGCCGCTCGGCGATCTCGCTCTCCGAATAGGTGCGCTCCTTCGGCATGGGCGTGCCTTTCACGGTTGACCGTCACCGGGGATACGGTACCAACGAGCCTGCGCCAAGCCCCTCGCGACGGGGAACACGAGCGAAGGAACCCATGCGAGGCGCGCCGAGCAGTGCCAAATCGATCGACGCCTGGGGCAGCGGTCTCCTCGGCGTCATTTTCTTCAGCGGCTCGCTACCGGCAACGCGCGTCGCCGTTGCGGGTTTCTCGCCTCTGTTCCTCACCGCCGCGCGCGCTGTTATCGCGGCTTTGCTCGCCGCAGCGCTGCTCGCCGTGTTGCGCCAGCCGCGCCCCGCGCGCAGCGATCTCGCCTCGCTGACCATCGCGGCGCTCGGCGTGGTGGTCGGCTTTCCGCTGCTCACGGCGCTCGCGCTCACCTACATCACGTCGGCGCATTCGATCGTGTTCATCGGTCTCTTGCCGCTCGCGACCGCGGTGTTCGGCGTCGTGCGCGGCGGCGAGCGGCCGCAGCCGCTGTTCTGGCTGTTCTCGTGCCTCGGCAGCGCCACCGTCGCGGCCTTCGCACTCTCCAATGACGGCGCGGCATCGCTCAGCGGCGATCTGCTGATGGTCGCCGCCATCATTGTGTGCGGCCTCGGTTATGCGGAGGGCGCCGCGCTGTCGCGCCGGCTCGGCGGCTGGCAGGTGATCTCCTGGGCGCTGCTGCTCGCGGCGCCACCAATGCTGCTGCTCGGGATCGTGACGCTTCCCCCGTCGTGGGATGGCATCGGCATGCCGGCGTGGATCGGGCTCGCCTACGTGTCGGTGTTCAGCATGCTGGTCGGCTTCGTGTTCTGGTATCGCGGCCTCGCGCTCGGCGGCATCGCCAGCGTCGGGCAGCTGCAACTGCTGCAGCCCTTCCTCGGCCTCGCGCTCGCCGGCCTGCTGCTGCACGAGCCGGTCGCCTGGACCATGATCGCCGCGACCGGGCTGGTGGTGGTGTGCGTGGCGTTTGCGCGGAAGTTTG
>DATEKY010000149.1:0-3953 GCA_035277225.1 Xanthobacteraceae bacterium | reverse complement strand
CTATCCGGACCGCGCCATCAAGCTGATCGTGCCGTACCTCGCGGGCGGCGCGACCGATGTCGGCGCGCGCGTCGTCGCCGAGCGCATGGCGAAAGGCCTCGGCCAGCCGATCGTGATCGACAACCGCCCGGGCGCCGGCGTGATCGTCGGCACGAACGCGGTGGCGAAAGCCGATCCGGACGGCTACACGCTGCTGATCACGACGCTCGCGCATCCGATCAACATCACGCTGCAGAAGAAGCTGCCCTACGATTAGATCGCCGACTTAGAGCCGGTCGCCATGATGTGCATCATCAACTTCATCCTGGTGGTGCATCCCTCGTCACCGGTCACGGATCTGGCGTCGCTGGTGAAGTACCTGAAGGAGAATCCCGACAAGGCGAACTACGGCTCGGCCGGGACGGGGAGCCCGATGCATCTCGGGCCCGAGCTGTTCAAGTCGCTGACCGGCGTTGCGGCCAATCACGTGCCGTATCGCGGCGAGGCGGCCGCACTGAACGACATGATCGGCGGGCGGCTCACCTTCATGCTGTCGGGCACGCCGACGGTCGCACCACACATCCAGTCCGGCGCGGTGCGCGCGCTCGCGACGCCGTCGCCGAAACGCTCCACGCTGGTGCC
The DNA here is from genome assembly GCA_035277225.1 of Xanthobacteraceae bacterium. Lineage (GTDB taxonomy): Bacteria > Pseudomonadota > Alphaproteobacteria > Rhizobiales > Xanthobacteraceae > PALSA-894. The sequence goes on along the minus strand of DATEKY010000149.1, from coordinate 3,332 downwards.
GCAGGTGCCGACCACCACCGAAGCCGGGATGGCGCAGTGGCAGACCTATTCGTGCATCATGATGCTGGCGCCGAAGGGCACGCCGCGCGCCATCGTGGAGCGGCTCAATCGCGAAGCCAACGCCGCGATGGCGAGCGACGAGGTGAAGGAACGCCTCGTCAAGCTCGGCATCGATGCGGTGGAAAGCTCGACGCCCGAAAGCACCGCAAAGTTCATCCGCGACGAGGCGGAGAAGTGGGCGCCGATCGTGCGCGCGACCGGCGTGCAGGTGGAGTAGAGGTGCGTAGCCCGGGTGGAGCGCAGCGCAACCCGGGGCTCTCTGCAATCGTTGCGCTAGCCCCGCATTGCGCTCCGCTCCATGCGGGCTACGATGCTGCGCGCCATGCGCGCGACGTTGCGGCTATTTCTTCTCCAGCTTGGCGGCCTTGACGATCGCGCCCCAGCGGTCGAGCTCGCGCTTGAGGAAGGCCGGGAAGTCCGCGGGCGAGGCCATCGGCAGGGTTTCGGAGCCGATCTTGGCGAGCTTCTCCTTGACCTCCGGCGCATTGGTCGCGGCGAGCGCTGCCGCGTGCAGCTTCGCGACGATCGGCGCCGGCGTGCCGGCCGGCACCACGATCGCATACCAGTTGTCGGCGCTCATGCCGGGAAAGCCCTGCTCGATCGCGGTCGGCACGTTCGGCAGCATGATCGAGCGGCCTTCGCCGACCACCGCGATGGCGCGCATCTTGTTGTCCTCGATGAAGGCCTGCAGCGGCGCGAGATCCATCGCCAGCGACTTGGTGTGGCCGGCGACCACGTCGGTCGCGGCCGGCGCGCCGCCGGTGTAGGGCACGTGCACGGCCTTGCCGCCCGCCGTATTGAACATCTCGATCGCCAGATGCGCGATCCCGCCGACGCCGGACGAGCCCATGGTGATGTCGCCGCTCTTCGAGGCCTCGATCAGCTCCTTCAAGGTGCGCGCCTGCACCGAGGGATGGGTCGCGATCACGACCGGGCTCTTCGAGACGGTGGCGACGCCGATGAAGTCCTTCTGCGAGTCGTAGCCGAGGTTCGCGGTGGTGTGCGGGCTGATCGCCATCACGGTCGCGCCCGCGATCGTCATGGTGTAGCCGTCGGGCGCTGCCTGCGCGGCGACGCGCATCGCGATGGTGCCGTTCGCGCCGGTGCGGTTCTCCACCGGAATGGCGACGCCCAGAATCTCCGACATCTTCTGCCCGATGACGCGCGCCACGATGTCACTCGACCCGCCGGCCGCGAAGCCGACCAGGAAGCGGATCGGGCGGTTGGGGTAGTCCTGCGCGGATGCGATGCTGACTGTCGCAAGCAGCGCAAGCGCGGCTGCGGTTGATCTCCGGATCATATTCCCTCCCGATGACTTTGTTATTGTCGTCCCCATTCGTTGAGCATGATCTTTCCCGAAAACCGGTACCCACTTTTCGGGATCATGCTCTACGTAATCCCGAACTTCTTCCGCATCTCGTCCACGACCTCGCGCGGCGGCGTGCGGAACGGCGCGTTGACGTGCTCGCTCTTGCGCAGGTTCACCGTGCGATAGAGGTGCGCGAGCGTCTCGGCGAGCCGCAATCCGCAGGCCGACACCTCGACCACCGGCACGCCGGTGTTCGGCACGGTGAAGAACCGGTGGCGCTGGAAGATCGGCCCGAACAACTGCCCGCCCGCGATGATCACGTCGGCGCCGTCGGCGATGCATTCGCGCGCGGTTTTGGCAAGCTCGACCAGGAATTCGTCGTCCTTGCCCTCGAGGCAGCGCACGATGTTCTCGTAGGTCATGCCGAACTTGCGCACCGGGCGGCGCGCGATCGCGCGCGGCTCCAGCCCGTAGGTGCGGATGTTGCTCTCGATCACCGGCACGTAGCCTTCCATCACGGTGAGGAAGGCGAACTTGCGCCCGAGCGTGCCGGCGAGCAGCATCGCGGCTTCGCCTGGACCGACCACCGGAATCGTCGCGGCCTCGCGCGCCGCCGCCAGCGCCGGGTCCCAGTGTCCGCCGACGGTCGCCGCCGCGTAGCCGTCGCGCTCGGCATCGAGAATATCCGACACGATCTGCGTGTCGTTGATGATGCCGAGGTAAGCCGACGACATCATGCCGGTGGTGCGCTTCATCCACGCGATGGTGACATCGACGTTCGGCCCCATCACGCTGCGCGCATACTCGTTGAGCGTCTGGTCGAACAGGTCGGAGCGATTGGTCCGGCCCGGCATCTCGCGCGTGAGCCCGATCGGCCAATAGATCTTCATCTTGTCGCTTGGCATTCTGTCTCCTGAACTAGCTGGTGGCGCGCCGGCCGTAGGAGCGCGCCGCGAATCCGGCGTCGGCCGTGACGAGGTGCCCGCTCATCGCGCTTGCGCGATCCGACGCGAGGAACGTCACCACGTCGGCGATCTCCTTCGGGGTGATCATCTTGCCGCGTGGGAACAGGTCGCGGACCAGATCGGGCCATTTCTCCGGATCGCGAAGTTCCTTCTGCGCGCGGATGCGCAGGCCCCGGATCGCGCGCTCGGTCTCGACGTAGCCCGGGTTCACGCCGAGCACGCGCACGCCGTAGTCGATGCTGAGGCTGCCGACCGCGCGGGTGAAGGCCACCAGCGCGGCATTGCCGGTCGAGCCGGCCAGATAGTCGTAGTCGAGCTTCTCCGACGAAAGCCCGATGATGTTGATGATGACGCCCGACTTGCGCGCCTGCATGCCGCGATAGAAATCGCGGCACATGTTGATGTAGCCGAAGACCTTGAGGTCCCAGGCCTCGCGCCAGCGCGCGTCGTCGAGTTCGAGCAGGTCGCCTTTCGGGATCGCGCCGGCATTGTTGATCAGGATGTCGATATGGCCCGCCTTCTCGACCACGGCCTTGCGCGCCTCCGGCTGCGCGAGATCGGCGGCGTAGACCTCGACCGGCACGTTGTGGCGCGCCCTGATCTCGTCGCGCGCGCGCTCCAGGTCGGCGACGGTGCGCGACACCAGCAGCAGGCTGCATCCCTCGCGCGCGAATTCCTCGGCGCAGGCGCGCCCGATTCCCTTCGAGGCGCCGCTGATTAGGACCGAGCGGCCTTTGAGATCGAGGTCCATCAGCGGCCAATCGGTTCGGGCGGAGCCGTCGGCCCGAAGGCGCCAGGCGGCGCAAAATGCCGGCGTCGCATGTGTTTCCTCCGCTCCCGTTGCGGCTATTGTGTTGGATCGTAGGATCGCACGCCAGCGCTGAGGCATGCAAAGCTGCGATGCGATATTTCATTCGTTCGTGCGCCACGGCGCTGCGATAATGCGTGCACGATCACCGCGCGTGCAGCGCGACCAAAGACAACGAGGAAGCGCATGG
>DATEKY010000148.1:0-2476 GCA_035277225.1 Xanthobacteraceae bacterium | reverse complement strand
TGCGCCCACTGAGGAGCCGCAGACGGTGTGGTCGTCCGGCGACGTCACGGTGAGCGCCGTGCGCTCCACCCATATCGCCGGCCATGCGTCGTACCGCGTCGATACGCCCGCGGGCAGCGTGGTGGTCGGCGGAGACGCCGGCAACGACAAGCTCGCGTCGCCGCGCGCGACATCGACATCGGATCAGGTCGAACGATTGGCGAAAGGCGCCACCGTGATCGTGCATTCCACGATCCATCCGGTGATGGGCCCGGACCGCGACAGCGGCATGCCGCCGCCGGTGTTCCATCGCCAGAGCACGGCGAGCGACCTCGGCGCCATGGCGCAACGTGCGGGCGCGCGGCATCTCGTGCTGACGCATTTGATCCCGCCGCCCGGTGCGCCGGTGCAAGGTCTGTGGAAGGTACCGGGCGGCGCGCTGAGCGAGGCGAGCTACGTTCAGGCCGCGGCGGGAGGCGGCTTCAAAGGCGAAACCCTGGTGGCACGCGACCTGCTCAGCCTGCGGCTGCCGGCAAAATGACGACCCACGCGACGCCCCCTACACCACCACGGTCAGCCGCTTCGCGGCGCGCGTGATCCCGGTGTAGAGCCAGCGCTCGCGGCTGTCGGGAAACGCAAAGGACTCATCGAACAGCACAACGTCGTCCCATTGCGACCCCTGTGCCTTGTGCACGGTGAGCACATAGCCGAAGTCGAACTCGTCGTATTTCTTGCGCTGCGGCCAGTCGAAGCCTTCGATCCCGCCGGTGAAGCATTCCGGCCGCACCGAGACCTTGACTCCCTTGCCGGCGAATCCCTCATCCGCTGTTAGCCGCAGCTTCAGGATCTGGCGCCGCGTGGTCGGCCGTTCGGCCACGTTCCAGAGACCGCCGTTGAACAGTCCCTTCTTCCGGTTGTTGCGCAGGCAGACCAGCTTGTCGCCGGAGAGCGGCAGCGGGTCGTTGAAGCCGCGCCGTTCGCGCAGCCGCGCGTTATAGGCGCGCCGCGTGTTGTTGCGTCCCACCAGGATCTGGTCGGTTTCGAGCGCGCGCTGCGGATCGAATGCGTCCTTGCGCACGACACTGGTGATCCCGTACTGGCCGGGCACCAGCCGCTCGCCGTTACGCACCAGCATCGAGAGCCGCACGATCGGATCGTCCTGCGCCTGGCGGTGCACCTCGGTCAGCATCGCGTCCGGCTCGACGTCGGTGAAGAAGCCGCCGCCCTGCACCGGCGGCAGTTGCGCCGGATCGCCGAGTACCAGCACCGGCACGCCGAATGACATCAGGTCGCGCCCGAGTTCGGCGTCGACCATCGAGCACTCGTCGATCACGATCAGCTTCGCCTTCGAGGCCGGCGCGTCGTCCCATAGTTCGAAGGTCGGCGTTTCCTCGCCGCTTTCGCGCGCACGATAGATCAGACTGTGGATCGTGGACGCGCCGCTGCAGCCCTTGCGCCGCATCACCAGCGCGGCCTTGCCGGTGAAGGCCGCGTATTTCACCTCGCCGTCGATATGCGCCGCGAGGTGCCGCGCCAGCGTGGTCTTGCCGGTGCCGGCATAGCCGAACAGGCGGAACAGCTGCGGCGTGCGGCCTGCGCCCGGCTTGTCGCTGAGCCAGCGCGCGACCGCCTGCAGCGCGGCGTCCTGATGGGGCGTGAAGTCGGGCATGACATCCGGGGAATGAGGCAACGGCTTGTAGCCATGCCGGGCGTTTTGAAGCAAGCTTGCGATAACAACCAACGATATGGGCGGGCGCGCGATGATCAACAAGTTCCACGTGCTGTATGTCGGCCAGATCGAGCTCGATAATGTCGGGCTGAACGGCACGCCCGCCAATGACCGGCGCTATTCGGACGAGCGGCTGCGCGAGGCGTTCTTCACCGCGCGCGACGTGGCGCAGACGATGGACGAGCTCGGCTTCGACGTGCTGTGGACCGCCGAGCATCATTTCCAGCGCGAGGGCTACGAGGTCTTCCCCAACCTGGTCCAGCTCGGCCTGTGGCTCGCGACGCAGACCAAGCGGCTGAAGTTCGGCTGCGGCTTCAACGTGCTGCCGATGTGGCATCCGATCCGCCTCGCCGAGGATTACGCGATGGCCGATGCCGTCACCGACGGTCGCGTCGTGATGGGCGTCGGGCGCGGCTACCACACCCGCGAGGTGGAAAGCTTCGGCGCGCCGCTGCTCGACGCCAACAAGAATCGCGAGCTGTTCGAGGAGCAGCTCGAGCTGCTGCTCAAATGCTTCAACCAGGACGCCTTCCATCACAAGGGCAAGTTCTACGAGGCGCCGCCGCCGGTCGAGTATCGCGGCTACACGCTCGAGGAGATCACCGTGGTGCCGCGGCCGAAGAACCTGCCGGTGGAAATCTGGATGCCGATCGCAAGCGGCAAGACCATCGAGCTGATGGCGCGTCACGGCCTGAAGGCGATGGTGACGCTGAACGGCGAGAAGATCCTCGACGACGTGATCCGCGCCTATCACGCGGCCTGCGTGAA
>DATEKY010000147.1:0-6022 GCA_035277225.1 Xanthobacteraceae bacterium | reverse complement strand
GGCTCGCACATCCTGTTCGAGGTCGACATCAACGATGTGCGCAAGCAGAAGGCCGAGGCGCTGCGCGACGACGTGCGCAACGCGTTGCGCGGCGCGCGCCTCCAGTTCACCGGGCTCACGATCCGCGACCTCACCGTCGAGGTGCGCATCCGCGAGGAGAGCGACTTCCAGACCGCGCTGACCAAGCTGCGCGAGCTGTCGCAGCCGCTCGGCGGGATATTGAGCGCGACCGGGCAGCGGTCGGTCGAGGTGGTGGACGCCGGCAACCGCATCGTCCGGCTCACGGTCACGCAACCCGCCATTACCGAGCGCGTGCGGCAGGTGGTCGAGCAGGCGATCCAGATCGTCGAGCGCCGCATCAACGATATCGGCACGGTCGAGCCGCTGATCCAGCGGCAGGGCGTCGACCGCATCCTGGTGCAGGTTCCGGGCCTCGACGATCCGCAGCGCATCCGCGAGCTGGTCGGAAAGACCGCGCGGCTGACCTTCCGCCTCGTCGACACCACCGTGAGCCCGGACCAGGCGCAGCAGGGCCGCGTGCCGCCCGACTCCGAGTTGCTGTTCGGCCCGCCCAAGGAAGGCAAGCCGGCCTACGTGATCGAGAAGCGCGAGATCATCACCGGCGCAGACCTCGTCGACGCGCAGCCCGGCTTCGACCAGCGCACCAGCGAGCCGATCGTCAGCTTCAAGTTCAACATCAACGGCGCGCGCCGCTTCGCGCAAGTGACGCAGGAGAATGTCGGGCGGCCGTTCGCGATCGTGCTCGACAACGAGGTGATTTCTGCGCCGGTGATCCGCGAGCCGATCCTCGGCGGCTCGGGGCAGATTTCCGGCAGCTTCACAGTCGAGGGGGCGAACGATCTGGCGGTGCTGCTGCGCGCCGGCGCGCTGCCCGCAAAGCTCACCCCGATCGAGGAGCGCGTGGTCGGCGCCGGCCTCGGACAGGATTCGATCACCAACGGAACGCGCGCCGCCTATCTCGGCGCGGTGCTGGTCGTGCTCTCGATGCTCTTGATCTACGGCAAGTTCGGCCTGATCGCGAACATCGCGGTCGCCGTCAACGTCGCGATGATCTTCGGCGTGCTCTCGATGCTCAACGCCACGCTGACCCTGCCGGGCATCATCGGCGTGGTGCTCACCATCGGGATCGCGGTCGATTCCAACGTGCTGATCTACGAGCGCATCCGCGAGGAGGTGCGCGGCGGGAGAACCGCGATCGCAGCGATCGACGCCGGATTCACGCGCGCGCTCGCGACCATTCTCGACTCCAACATCACGACCTTCATTGCCGCCGCGGTGCTGTTCTTCATCGGAACCGGCCCGGTGCGCGGCTTCGCGGTGACGCTCGGCATCGGCATCATCACGACCGTGTTCACCGCCTTCACGCTGACGCGCCTGATCGTATCCTGGTGGGTGCGTTGGGCGCGGCCGACGCGACTCCAGATCGCCTGACGGGACAGTAACGTGCGCCTCTTCAACATTCCGCTGCTGCGGATCGTCCCGGACGATACCAAGTTCGACTTCATGCGCCTCCGGCGCATCAGCTTTCCGATCTCGGCGCTGCTGTCGATCGTGGCGATCTACCTGTTCTTCCATCCCGGCCTGAACCTCGGCATCGACTTCCGCGGCGGTACGCTGATGGAGATCCAGACCAAGTCGGGCCCTGCCGACCTCGCCAAGATGCGCACGACGCTGACCGGTCTCGGGCTCGGCGACATTCAGCTGCAGTCGTTCGGCGGCCCGTCCGACGTGCTCATTCGCGTGGCGCAGCAGCCCGGCGGCGAGCAGGCGCAACAGGCCGCGGTCGACAAGGTGCGCAAGGCGCTCGGCGAGGACATCGAGTACCGCCGCGTCGAGGTGGTCGGCCCGCGCGTCTCGAGCGAGCTTTTGTCCTACGGCACGGTCGGCATCATCGCGGCAATCGGCGCGATCCTGATCTATCTCTGGTTCCGCTTCGAGTGGCAGTTCGCGCTCGGCGCCATGATCGCCAACGTGCACGATCTGGTGCTGACGCTCGGCTTCATGGCGATCATGCAGATCGACTTCGATCTCACATCGATCGCGGCGCTGCTGACCATTCTGGGCTACTCGTTGAACGACACCGTCGTCATCTACGACCGTATCCGCGAGATGTTGCGGCGCTACAAGAAGCTGCCGATGACCGACCTGCTCAACATCTCGATCAACTCGACGCTGTCGCGCTCGATCATCACCCACCTGACCGTCACGCTCGCGCTGCTCGCACTGTTCCTGTTCGGCGGCCACGCGATCCACGGCTTCGTCACCACGATGATGTTCGGCGTGGTGCTGGTCGGCACCTACACGTCGGTGTTCATCGCGGCGCCGATCCTGATCTATCTCGGCGTCGGCACCGGGCGGCAGGAGTCGGCCGACGCGACCGACCAGGTCAAGAACGCCAATATTCGCTTTTCTGCGTAGCATCGCGATGGCCGAAGACCGGCACCTGCCGCAGGCCGCCGCGATCGACGCCTACGGCAAGGGCGGCTTCCGCTTCGCCGACATGTCGCATCGCGGTTCGATCCTGTGCCTGCCCGACGGCGTCTGGGCCTGGCCGGTCGGCGCGCCGCAGGACATCACCGCAGAAAGCCTGGAACGGGTCTTTGCCGCCACGGGCGTCGAGCTGTTCATGCTCGGCACCGGCAAGCAGCCCTGGCTGATGCCCGAAGCGCTGCGCTGGCGCTTCCGCGATGCGCGCATCGGCCTCGAGGTCATGCCCACGGGTCCGGCGGTGCGCACCTACAATATCCTGTTCGCCGAAGGGCGCCGCGTCGGCGCCGCGCTGATCGCGGTGGATTAACTGCTATTCTCGGCAGATGGATGCGTCCTATCAGCACTGCGAGCAGCTCGTCCGCGTGGCCGACAAGGATCGCTACCTCGCGACCTTGTTCGCGCCGGCCGACAGGCGCGGACCGTTGTACGCGCTCTATGCGTTCAACGCCGAGATCGCAGGTGTGCGCGAGCGCGTGCGCGAGCCGATGGCGGGCGAGATCCGCCTGCAATGGTGGCGCGACGTGCTCAACGGCGAGCGGGGCGGGGAGGCGGCCGCAAACCCGGTCGCGGCGGCGATCCTGGATACGATCGGCCGGTTCGATTTGCCGCGCGCACCGTTGCTGAATCTGATCGAGGCGCATTCCTTCGACCTTTACGACGATCCGATGCCGACGCTTGCGGCGCTGGAGGCGTATGGGCGCAAGACGTCGTCGTCGGTGTTCGCGCAGGCTGCGCTGATTTGCGGCGCGCGCAGCGAGGAGGCAGCCGGCCATGCCGGGCTGGCCTGGCGCATTGCCGAAATGCTGCGCGGCTTTGCGCGTCACGCCTCGCGACGCCAGCTTTTCGTCCCGGAGGAGATGCTGGCGCGCCATGGCGCGAGCATTGAAGATATCTTCGTCGGACGGTCGACGCCGGAGCTGCTGCGGGCGCTCGCCGAGCTGCGGAGCGAGGCGCGGCGGCACATCGCGGCGTTCGAGGCGCAGCTTTCGGAGTTACCAACGAAATCGACACCCGCATTTCTGCCGGTCGCGCTCGTGCCAGGCTATCTCGCCACGATGGAGCGACCCGGCTACGAGCCGTTCAAGACGGCCGTGGACGTGCCGCAGTGGCGCCGCCAATGGGCACTGTGGCGGGCGGCACGGCGCTATCCGCGGCTCATGGCCGGCTGAGCCGCGATATCGGCGAGCATCGCCCGGCCGATCTCCTGCTCGCCCATGACCACCAGTGTCGCGCCATGACGCAGCAGATGCTGCGTTTCCTCCTCGGAATGCGAGCGGGCGAGGATGCGCAGGTTCGGGCTGATGCGGCGCGCCTGCTCGACGATCTGTCCGCCCTCGAAGGCGTCGGGCACCGACACCAGCAGGCCGCGCGCGGCCGCAAGGTTCGCAGCCGCGATGACCTCGGGGTCACAGGCATTGCCATTGATCGTCTCGATGCCGGCCGCCTTCAGCTTCTCGTTTGCGTTGGAGTCGTTCTCGATGACGAGAAACGGCGTGTTCGCGGCCGTCAGCGCAGGCGAAATCACGCTCCCGACGCGGCCATGACCGACCAGCACCACGTGATCCGACAGTGTTGTTGTGGGGATCGGTTCACGGCTCGCGATCTCTGCCGGCTGTGCGCCTACGGAGACGGCCTTGGGCCTGGCCAGATACCAGTCGAGCGCGGCGAACAGCAGCGGGTTGATCAGGATCGAGAAGATCGCGCCGGCGAGGATCAGGTCCGAGCCTTCCTTCGGCAGCAGCGCAAGGCTGACGCCGAGGCCAGCGAGGATGAACGAGAATTCGCCGATCTGGGCGAGACTCGCCGAAATGGTGAGCGCGGTCGACCTCGAGTGCCCGAACAGCCGCACGATGACGAAAGCTGCGAGGGACTTGCCGATCACGACGATCAGGATCGTGATGATCAGCGCAACCGGCGCCGTCACGACGACCATCGGATTGAACAGCATGCCGACCGCGGCGAAGAACAGCACCGCAAAAGCGTCGCGCAGCGGCAGCGTTTCCTGCGCGGCGCGCTGGCTCAGTTCGGATTCGCTCAGGATCATGCCGGCGAAGAACGCGCCGAGCGCGAACGACACGCCGAACAGCTCGGCCGACCAGTAGGCGGCGCCGAGTGCGATCACCAGCACCGAGAGGCGGAACAGCTCGCGCGAGCCGGTGTGCGCCATCGCATGCAGCACCCACGGGATGACGCGCTTGCCGACGATCAGCATCACGGTGATGAAGGCCGCGACCTTGCCGAGCGTGAGGACGACCGGCCAGACCAGCGCCGCGAGGCTCGCGCCCTCGCCCTTGAACACCGGCGCGAGCGCGGGAAGCAGCACCAGCGCCAGGACCATCGCGAGGTCCTCGACGATCAGCCAGCCGACGGCGATGCGCCCGCGCTCGGTCTCGATCAGGCGGCGCTCCTGCATGGCTCGCAGCAGCACCACGGTGCTGGCAACCGAGAGCGCGAGACCGAACACGATGCCGGCGCCGACCGACCAGCCGAGCGACCAGGCGAAGCCCAGGCCGAGCGCGGTCGCAACCGCGATCTGCACCACGGCGCCGGGGATCGCGATCGCCTTTACCGACAGCAGGTCCTCGAGCGAGAAATGCAGGCCGACGCCGAACATCAGCAGGATGACGCCGATCTCCGACAGCTCGTTGGCAAGCGCCTGATCGGCGACGAAGCCCGGCGTGAACGGGCCGATCGCGATGCCGGCGAGCAGGTAGCCGACCAGTGGCGGAACCTTCAGCCGGTGCGCGAGCCAGCCGAAAGCCCAGGCGAGCGCCAGCGCCACCACGATCGTCGAAATGAGCGGGGTGTTGTGCGGCATCAGCCCGCGTCCGCCGGCTGCGGCGCGGCGGGGTCCGCCGCGGGCGCTTCCGGTGCAACGGCCACGGCTTCACTCGCCTGCGCGATCATCGCCTGCGCGATCAGGTACTCGCCCATGATGATCTTGGTGGCGCCGTGGCGCTGCAGATGCTCGATCTCTTCCTCCGAATGCGCACGCGCGATGATCGGCAGGTTGGGATTGATGGCGTGCGCCTGTTCGACCACCTGTCCGCCCTCGAAGCCGTCGGGGATCGCGACCAGCAGGCACCGTGCGGCGCCATAGTTGGCGGCGACGGCGAGCTGTGGATCGGCGGCGTTGCCGTGAACGACTTCGATCCCGTCCCGGCGCAGGGTTTCCACGATGTCTTCATCGCTCTCGGTTACGAACAGCGGCACGTCGGCGGCCTTGAGCGCGGCCCCGACGACGCTGCCGACGCGTCCGTAGCCGACCAGCACCACGTGGTTGGTCAGTTTGGTCGCGTGCACCGGCTCGCGCGTGGGCGTCTCGGCCGCCGGCTGCGGCTGCGGTTCGGGCGCTGCAGGCTCGGCGGGGGCTTTCTTGGGCGGCTCGTGATGCGCATAGATCCAGTCCGCGCCCGCGAACAGGAACGGCGTGAGCAGGATCGAGATCAGCGCGCCGGCGAGGATCAGATCGCGCCCGACCGTCGGCAGCACGCCGAGCGCGACGCCGAGG
>DATEKY010000146.1:0-9992 GCA_035277225.1 Xanthobacteraceae bacterium | reverse complement strand
GTGGTCGAAGTGCCGGATCAGGGCCACGCCCCGCTGCTCGCCGAAGCCGAGGTCATCGCGCGCATCGCAGCCTTCGTCACGCTGTGCGACGTCTCGGCGTTCGGGTTCTGACGCGTCGCCCGACAGGCCTGCAAGCCGTCGTCAGTGAGCGACGCCGGGAACGCGCGCGATGCGCCGGGGCAACAGCCGGCGCAAGGCCATTCGGTGCATCGCGAATTCTGCGAGGCCGAAAGGTATGCCTATGACCAGTCCGGCCGCGATGAGCGCCCAGAATAGCCACCATACCGAGGGCGACCCGGCGGCAAGCATGTCTGTGGCGACCATCATTGCGGCAAAGTGGACCAGAAACAGCCCGTAGGATGCGTCGCCCAGGCGCACCGCCAAACGCGGCCATTTGTCGAATTGCGTTGCCGCAATCAGGATTGCCGACAGGCCGATGCCGAGCACGATCAAGGCCGAAACATGCGGCAGCGCTGGGAAGAACGGCAGAAGCGCAATCGCCACGATCGCGACCCCGAGGCAGTGCACGGCCGACGCCCGCGAGAGCAGATCGATGTTGAGTGCACAGAGCAGCCCGAGCGCAAAGAACAGATTGAACTGGGCCAGCGGGATGACCGCTCCCGGCGTCGCGAGCAGCTTTCCGCCGGTGTACGGCGATGCGGCAAGTATCGCCAGGATCCAGAAGATACACGACCAGGTCAGCGCACGATCAGACAGCCGCAGCGCAAACACGATCGCTGCAAGCATGTAGAAAAAGACCTCGAACACCAGCGTCCACACAGGCAATTGCATGGCGGGGTAGCCGAAGGACGGCAGCAGCAACGCGGCGAACCACTTGAAGCCGGTGGGCTGCCCGACTGCGATCGCGGCGACTGCACTGAGCGCATAGGCGATCCAGAAGGCCGGATAGATGCGCAGTGCGCGTCGGGTTGCAAATTCCACGGTCGGAAGATGCCGGTTCAGCCCGATGACAAAGCCGGAAATCGTGAAAAACATCACGACACCGATCAACCCGAAATCGACTTTGATAACCTCGCTGTAGGGCGTCCGCGTCGCCGTTGCGGCGAAATATCCGGCGTGCTGCACGACCACGAGAAGCGCAGCAATTCCGCGCAGCGCGCTCACCCCGGGAAAATACTGCATTCGAGCGTCGTCGCAGAAACAAGCGCTAACTTGGTTTGGTGCTGGGAGGGACTCTACTTGAGACCCCATTGCAAAAAAACCCCCGGCTTGCGCCGGGGGTTTCCGTTGAGGTGCGTTTGCTTCAGCCGATCATGGCCAGAAGTTACGCTGCCAGCGCAGGATGCCGGAGAACACGTCTTCGTTGCCGACATTGTAGAGGCCGGATGCACGACCGCCAGCGCCGCCGAAGTTCATCAGCACGCCGCGAGCCGCCACAGGGTTGGCCGCTTCATGCTTCTGCTCGATCTTGGCGTACACGACTTCCACGCCGATATCGAGGTTCGGCACCGGGTTCCAGATGGTCCGCGTGCCGATCGCCCAGACGTTGAAGTCGGGGTTACAGCCGAGAACCGGACCGGTGGCGAAGTTCGGCGTCGCACCGAGGAAGGTGCGGACCGGACCGACCGGCGACGAGCAGAAGATGTCCGTCGCGCGCGCGTTGTAATCGGTCGCCGTGAAGGCGCCGAACACTGACGAGCGCAACGCCGGCGTCCAGTAGTGCTGGAGAGCCGCCGCGATCGTCCACACCGTGGTCAGTTCGAGACCGCTTGCGCCGGTTGCGCCGGTCGAGATGGTCGCAGGACCAATCACGTTGGCGAACACCGCATCGAGCGGCCATGCGGCAGCAACGGACGCGCCGTTGAAGCGCACGAACGACGAGTACTGGCCGTTCTGGTTCCAGCCGGTGTAGGACACGGCACCAACCGTGTACGCACCTTCGACCCAGAACTGGTCACCCTTCGCCCACGGCAGGTTGATCACGATGCCGGCCATGATGGCGTAGCCCCACTTGTCTTCGGGAGCGAAGCCGGTGTAGCCGCCGGGACCAACCACGTTGTTACCAGCGTTGTTGTTGCCGTAGTAACCCGCGCGAACCTGGTGCAGGGCGCCGGCGATCTGCGCCGAACCCCAGGCCTGGTCGACACGGAGCGAACCGACGATGTCGGGAACCTGCGCCGCCGCGTAGTCACCGATGGGCGGGCCGTTACCGCCAGCCGCACGCGCCGTGTAACCGGTCGTCGCCTGGAAGCTCGGGCCAGGCAGCGCGCCGATGGCGAGCGCGTCGGTACCGGCATCCCACACCGCCGAACGACGGAGCGTGCCGTCTTCGATCGAGAGGGTTGCGGTGAAGCCGTTGCCGAACGTGGCGGTGTAGGCCAACACGTTCATGCCGGCAGCGCCGGTCGACGACGGACCACCGATGTAACCGGTGTAGTACATCGCGTTCGCATAGAAGTCGAAGTAGGACTGCGAACGACCGAAGGTGAAGCCGGCGAACTGAATGAACGTGCGCTCGACGTAGTAGGTGCCGATGCCGTCTTCGTTCGTGGTCCACTGGAAGCCGGCGCGATTGTAGGCGCGCAGGGTGCCGTATTCGGTCTGGGTGCGAACGTCGAACGACATCACGAAGCGCGAACGCCACTGCACGTCGGCAGTGTCGATGCGGTTGTTACGGCCGCCGCCACCCGCGTAGTAGTGGGTGTGGCTGGCGCCCGCGTTGAAGTCGACCTCGGCGCGGACCCATCCGCCGATCTTGATGCAAGTGTCGGTTCCGGGAATGTAGAAGAACCCGGCTCCGTAGATGCTGCAAATCTTCACGTATTCGACCGGCTTGGCCTTTACGGGAAGATCGGCAGCCTGTGCCCCAGCGACCGCAACGAGACCTGCTGCGGAACCGAGGAGAAGGCTTTTCACCATCTTCATCGTGACCTCCAAGTTTTTGCTTCTCGTGGGAGGGTTCCGCTCGTCAGATGCCGAAGCATCCTGGAAGGTCCCCTTCAGTTCCCCGCGAAACCACCCGGCCCTTTATTTCTCATCACTGCGATGCGAACTTCAGAGCCTGGACGGGGCGACCTGGGGATGCCCCCCTCCGTCGCGTGACCAACCTTAATGATGAGGGTTGCACACACAACGGAAAAACCGCGAAGTCACAGGGCTCGCGACGTCTTTTCGGCCGGGTGTTGCAATAAAGGCACTGGGGATTTTCAGCCTTCGTTAACCATACGCTGGGCGCGCCGAAGCGGCGACGTTTCCAACGACATTACAGTGATTTGCACCGCCGCATCGAAGCGCCCGGATTGTCCCCGGATGGTGGTTCCCAAGCGGCTGCTGCAGCAGCCATCCATACAGCCCGACTGCCACCGCCGGCGACGCCGGCCGCGAGGGGGAACTACGCCGTTGCGCGTGATTCGAGGCTGTTTTCAGGGCCGGCCTGGAACCGGTATCGAATCAAGACCGCGGCCGACCCAAAGTGGCGGAGAGGATGGGATTCGAACCCATGATACGGATTTCTCCGTATAACGGTTTAGCAAACCGCCGCCTTCAGCCACTCGGCCACCTCTCCGGCAGCCGCCGGTATTGCCCGGCGGAGCCGGTGTTGGCAAGCGTTCCGGCGCGAAACAGCCGGTCAGTGAGTCGTGAGCCAGTCGCGCGCGGCGCGCTGGGCCGCGGCGATTTCCGCCGCCGACATCTCGCCGGCGATCTCGCGCCGCCGCCGGCTCGCATCCGGATTGCCGCGCATCGCCGCGAGATTGAACCACTTGTGCGCCAGCACCAGGTCGAGCTGAACGGTGCGCCCGGCCGCGTACATCATGCCGAGCTCGTAGAGGGCTTCTCCGCTCGCATCGAGCGGAGCGGCTACCTCGTCGAGGTCGGCGGCAACATCCAGATAGGTCATATCGGCTCTTCCCTGTCCCTGCGCGCGCCGCTTTTCCCGGCGACGCTGCGCATCCCTGTCCGCACCGTTTCCCCCAATGCGAACGGCGCGACTATCGGGACAAGACTTGAAGAGGCGCTTAAGCGGCGCAATGAATCGAACGTGAATCCATGCGCTTCCCGAATCACAGAAGTGCCCGGACGACGGGGCTTTCTGCGGTCCGGTAAAATGCCGCTAACCGTGTCGGTTTCGCTTGCGATAACCACGCGGCGAGCGCAGCCGGATGCGCGACGCGCGGCGTGCAAGCCCCTTGCCTGCCTTCTCGCCGCCCCAGATACTGTGCAAGACCACCGGCGGGTGGGAGCACGCACGGAGCCGAATATGAAACGACACCTTCTCGCGGCCGCCGCACTGGTGACGCTGGCGACATCGCAGAGCGCGCTCGCGGCCGATCCGAACGGCGTATGGCTGACGCAGACCGGCACATCGCGCATCCGCCTTGCCGATTGCGGCGGCGCCGTGTGCGGCACCATCGTCTGGCTGCAGGAGCCGAATGACCCCGAGACCAAGAAGCCGAAGACCGACAAGAACAACTCCGACGCCGCGAAGCGCAGCCGTCCGCTGATCGGCGTGCAGATCGTGCTCGCCATGAAGCCGGCCGGCAACGGCAAGTGGACCGGACAGGTTTACAACGCCGAGGACGGCAAGACCTATTCGGGCAATCTCATGTTCTCGGGCGGCAACTCGCTGCAGCTGGAGGGTTGCGCGCTCGGCGGCCTCGTTTGCAAGAAGCAGACCTGGACCAAGGTGAACTGACAGCTGCAACAGGGGCAACACATGATCTCGCGCATGATGATCGTCGCGCTGGCGGCCACGTTCGCTCTCGGCACGACCACGTTTCCGACCGTCTCGTCCGCCGAAATGCTGAAGAAGGAAGAGACCAAGAAGGAGAAGAAAGAGGCGACTCCAAAGCAGAAGAAGCAGCAGCAGAAGATGAAAGACTGCGCGAAGATGTGGAACGAGGAGAAGAAGACCAAGAACGTGCAGGGCAAGAAAGCTCACCAGGAATTCATGAGCGGCTGCCTGAAGGGTTAGATCCCCGCAACGTCGCGCAAAAACAAAACCCCACGCCGCGGCGTGGGGTTTTTTTGTTGGCGCCTCGACCGAGGGCATCGGCGAGAGATGTCCGGCTCATCTCCGGTCGGCGAGCCTGCCTTCCGGTGCGATGCGGGCTTTCGCCCGTCTCGACTCTTCGCGGACGTGTCCGTGAAGGATGAACCTCGGTTTCGCCGACGCCCTCCGTCGTCGACTAGGGCCGGCGATGCCATCCAGACCAACATAGCGCTGATCGGCTTTCGGCCTCGCCGGCCTTTGCGACGCGCGCTCGGCATCAAGCGCCGATCGCGTCGTTGCTCAGAAGAAAAGGACTACTTGCCCTTCTTCTTCTTCGCCTTCTTGGCCTTCTTTGCCTTCTTCGCTTTCTTCGCCATGCTGCCCTCCAAGCAGTTAGTGAGTTGGCGATGTCGTAACGATGCTCATCCGATTCGACGTGCATCGCGCTGCAATTTGTACAGCAGCAAACAAGAAACTCCGAATCCCGTTAACAAAAAATGAGCAATGATGGCGCGCGCGCCGCGCGTTGCTCGCGCGACGGCGATGCAATTCATCGCGCGCATGATTTTTCAGGGCGAAGACTTGAGCGAAGCGGAGCGTTTCTTCGCGTTACGCAAAAATCCGCATGGCACAAGGGTTTTCACGCCGTCGCAATTCTCGACTCGAACGCCGGCGCACGCGCGCGGCGAGAAATTTTTTCGCCACGATGCTCGCGCGAGCGATCGCAAAGCGGCGATTCCGGGCTGTTGAAAATTTTTTTCACCAAAGCGTCGCGAAAGCGTGCGCGAGACCGGATTCGTGATCGCACTCGCGCGAATCGGTGCCTCGGGTGATTCGCGCCGTGCGTTCGGCGCGGCCCTCGGCGGGCGCGTGAGGCGGAAATTTTCGGGAGGCAAGCGAGCCGCCGCGCGCCGAGCCGCGCGTGTCTTGCCGGCGTCCGGCGGGCGAGCAGCGATGAGAGAGCGCGGCGTATCGTGCCGGACGTTCGGGGCGCGAAACGCGAGATGCCGGTGGGCGGCGATCGCCGGCGGCGGCCGGCGCGAACAGCTCGTCGATGGCCGTTGCGGCGGGACCGTCATCGCATCGCAGCGAACGGCGCAGTGAGACGCAGTCTTCGAATTCGCGGACGCGCGTCAAGTTGAATGCGGCGCGCCGGCGCGGCGCATGCGCTCAAACCAGTAGAATACGTGAAGGTTTGCAGCATCTACGGAGCCGGGTTCTTCTACATTCCCGGAACCGACACTTGCATCAAGATCGGCGGATGGGTCCGCGCCGAGGTCGACTTCAACGCGGGCGGCAGCCACACCGCTTACTACTCGGGTGGTACCGGCCGTAACAATCGCATCGACTCTGCCGACGCGCAGTGGCGTTCGCGCTTTGTGACGTCGATCGACGTTCGCACCCAGACCGAATACGGAACCCTGCGCGCCTACAGCCGCGCCGGCTTCCAGTGGACCACGAACGATGACGGCATCGGCACCTACTACGTCGAGCGCACGTTCATTCAGTTCGCCGGCTTCACCTTCGGTCGTTCGCAGTCCTACTTCGACTTCTATGCGAACGCGATGTACTACACCGGCTACATCGGTGGTCCGTCGTCGACCGGCGCTGCCGGCATGAACGTGTTGGCCTATACCGCCACGTTCGGCAACGGCTTCACCGCAACCCTCTCGCTCGAAGACGGCACGCTCCGTCGCTCGGCGGTGTGGGATGCCGGTACCGACGCGCTCACGATCGGCGCGCTTCCGGGTCCGTCGACCCAGACCGCGACCGGTTACTCGGGCCGCGCTCCGGGCGTGAACATCGGCGACTACGCGGCGGCGCAGGTTCCCGACATCGTCGGTTCGCTCCGTGTCGACCAGGCCTGGGGTTCGGCGCAGATCGCCGGCGCCCTGCACCAGGTTCGCGCGGGCTACTACGGCAACAACACCACCGGCAACGCGGTGGTTGGTCCCGGCGGCTACACCGGCCTCGCTCCCGAAGACAAGTGGGGCTACGCCATCATGGCCGGCATCGTGATCAACCTGCCGTGGGCGAAGGGTGACCAGTTCTGGATCGAAGGTGCGTACACGGTCGGTGCCGTGTCCTACACCGGCTGGAACCAGAACGGCCAGTACTCGAACTTCGACCGGTTCAACGGCGCCAGCGTTGCCGCCGCCTGGCCGCTCGATGCGGTGTTCGCCAACGTGATCGCACCCGGGGCCTTGAGCACCGGTGCAACCGGCGCAAGCGGTCTCGAACTGACCACGGTGTGGACGATCGCGGCCGCTCTCCAGCACTACTGGACCCCGGCGTTGCGCTCGTCAGTGTTCGGCGCCTTCACGGCGACCGATTACAACTCGCGCGCGACGGACATCTTCTGCTCGTCGCCGGTCGGTCCGGTCCGCACCTTCGCGGGTGCGGCGCCGAGCTTCGCCACCGGTCCGGTTCTCGGCTGCAACCCCGACTTCAACGTCTGGGCAATCGGCACGCGGACCATCTGGAACCCGGTGCCGAACCTCGATATCGGCGTCGAGGTCGTCTACACCAAGCTCGAGCAGAAGCATGAAGCGGCCAACGCGGTGGCGGGTCGCGGCGTGCTGATGAACTTCGGCGGCGCTGGCGGTCGTGCGGCCGGCCTCTACAACGTCGGCTCGGAAGACGTGTGGTCCGGCATCATGCGCTGGCAGCGTAACTTCTGGCCATGATCGGCTGAGCAAACAAGAAGACTGGAGCCCCCGGCCAAAAGCCGGGGGCTCTGCTTTTGGGGCTGCCGCCATGGGTCGATATGCGACGTTGACATTTCCGTTATTGGGAAAGCGCACGTATGTTGCTCGACTGCAACATGCGGGTTTGTCGCAGATCGAAAATATCGCCGCCTCAACGGGCTCCGGACGAGGTGCATTCCGTGTTCAGAGCCGAAAAACGCGCGTTTCGCCGCGGCGCATGGCTGATCTGTCGTTGACTCGCAAAACCGCGCGCTGGTGAGTTTGCGCGCGGCCGCGTGCCCTGGGCGGGCAGGAGAAGCCGCAAACTGACTGGCAGTTGAGTGACGAGCACCGTGTGTACTGTGACAAATCGCCGCCATAGGGAGGCTCTGGGCCGGATCCGTCTTCGTCGTCGCGTCGCGTGCATCCGATGCCCAAAGTCGATCTGACCTCAGGTTTCGTGCGCAGCGCCGGCTGTCCGGCCGGGCGGGCCAAGCTCGATTATTTCGACACGAGCCAGCGCGGCTTCATGCTCGAGGTGCGCGCCTCGGGCGGCAAGACCTTCTACCAGCGCTACACCGATGCGCGCGGCCGCGAGCGCCAATACAAGCTCGGCCCCGCCGAGGTGCTGACCCTCGACAAGGCGCGGCGCAAGGCGCGGCTCGTGCTCGCGCAGGCGCTGGTCGGCGAGGATCCGCAGCAGCAGCGCCGCGAGCTGCGCGCGACGCCGACGCTCAACGAGTTCGTGCGCGACCGCTATCTGCCGCACGTGAAGAGCTACAAGCGCTCCTGGTGCACCGACGAGACCGTGCTGCGGCTGCACATCCTGCCCGAGCTCGGCGCCGAGCCGGTCGACCAGGTGAAGAACGAGGCGATCACCGACCTGCTGCAGGCGATGCGCGACAAGGGCTATGCCTCGGGCACCACCAACCGCGTGCTGATCCTGCTGCGCTACATCTACAATCTCGGGCGCAAGTGGCGCGTCGCCGGCATGGCGCAGAACCCGACGCTCGGCCTCTCGACCGCGCCCGACGTGCAGCGCGACCGCTTCCTCTCGCCGGAAGAAACCCAGCGCCTGACCGCCGCGATCGAGGAGGACGAGAACCAGACCGCGGCGCGCGCGATCCTGCTGCTGCTGCTCACCGGCGGCCGGCGCAACGAGATCACCCAGGCGAAATGGGAGTACGTGAACTGGGAGCGGCGCACCTTGCTGGTGCCGCTGTCGAAGTCCGGCAAGCCGCGCGCGATCGCGCTCAACGGCCCGGCGCTCGCGCTGCTGCGTGCGATCCCGCGCACCGACAATCCCTATATCTTCCCCTCCCCGGTGAACGGCAAGCCGAGCGCCTCGCTGTTCTTCCCGTGGGACCGCATCCGCAAGCGCGCCGGCCTGAAGGACGTGCGGCTGCACGACCTGCGCCACTCCTATGCGAGCTTCCTCGTCAACCAGGGGATCTCGCTCTACGTCGTGCAGGGCCTGCTCGGCCACGCGCATTCGCGCACCACGCAGCGCTACGCGCATCTCGCGCACGAGACCCTTCAGGACGCCGCCGAGTTGGTCGGCGACGTCGTCGGCAACGGAAATGCCCGCCAGGGCACCGTTTCCGCAGCGCCAAAACCCGCCCCGGACCACGGCGAAGCTGCCGCCACCTAGGCTATGCCTAGATCGCGCGGCGCAAATGCCCGCCGCACAGGCACGATCGGCGCGCCATCCGCACTTACTCGCCGCCTATTTGCTGTGCAGCCGGCGCAGCAGCGCACCCAGCCGCCACCTAGGACGGCCGCGCAATCGCAAACGGCGCCGCGACAGTCCCGCGCGCCGTCATCTCTGCCTGATCTTGCGAATACGCGCGCACGCGCAGCAATGCGGCGCAGCCCCAATCTTCACTGTCGCGCGTGTTCTGGCGCTCTACTGGCGCTCTACTGCGCAAAGCTTGGCGCGCCCGCTGCGTCAAATCCCGAGCTTTACCTTGAGCAGATCGTTGACCGCCTGCGGATTGGCTTTTCCGCCCGAGGCCTTCATCACCTGCCCGACGAACCAGCCGGCCAGTTGCGGCTTAGCCTTCGCCTGCGCGACCTTGTCGGGGTTGGCGGCGATAATCTCGTCGATCACCTTCTCGATTGCGCCCGTGTCGGTCACCTGCTTCATGCCGCGCGCCTCGACGATCGCGCGCGGGTCGCCGCCTTCCGACCACACGATCTCGAACAGGTCCTTGGCGATCTTGCCGGAGATCGAGCCGTCCTTGATCAGATCGAGCACCGATCCGAGCTGCGCAGCCGAGACGGGCGAAGACGCGATGTCCCTGCCCTCCTTGTTCAGCCGGCCGTAGAGCTCGTTGATCACCCAGTTCGCCGCG
>DATEKY010000145.1:0-2308 GCA_035277225.1 Xanthobacteraceae bacterium | reverse complement strand
CGTGGACGAAGCCGCGCTGGTGTCGGCGTTGCAGGACAAGCGCATCGCCGGCGCGGCGCTCGACGTCTACAGCCAGGAGCCGCTTACGCATGCCGGCCACCCGATGGGCGCGCTCTACGCCATGGACAACGTGATCCTGTTTCCGCACCTGGCCTTCTACACCGAGGAGGCAATGCGCCGGCTCACCGACGACACGCTGGCGCGCTGTCGCGAGGTGCTCGAAGGCCGCCCGGTGCTGGTGAAGTCGCACGATCCGCGGCTGCGCGCGCAACGCACGGGCGTGGTGTTCGGGGATTAGCTTCGAATTTAGAGTTGTCGGACTTCGCCCGCCACCCTTCAATCCTGCCCCTTCGCCGCCAGAACCATCTGGGTCTGCGTCACAATCGCGGCGAGGCGGCCGTCGTTGCGCGTGATCTTCGTCTGCACCACGATCGTGGTGCGTCCGCGATGCAGCGGGATGCTCTCGGCCCGCGCCACATTGCCGATCGGGATGCCGGCGAAGAAATTCGTCTTGCTCTCGATCGTGGTGGTGCGCTGGCCGGGCTTGAGGCTCGCGCGCGAGACCGTGCCGCCCAAACTGTCCGCATAGGCCATCAGCGCGCCGCCGTGCATCACGCCGTTGTAGTTGGTGAATTCGTCGCGCACGGCAAGCTCGGCCTCGAGCCGCTCGGGCGCGACGCTGATCAGCGTGATGCCGAGGAAATGCGCGAAGGGCGGCTGGTCGGGCAGGGGCATCGGATGTCCTTGAAAAACGGAAAAGGGGCGCGGAAGCCGCGCCCCTTAGCTCAATCCAGGGCGAGCCGGAAGCTCTTCTTATCTGCTTATCTGCGCATGATCCTTATCCGAAAACCGGTTCCCACTTTTCGGGGATCATGCGCCGTGCTTACCCCTGCGGCTGCGGCACGATGCGGATGTACGGCTTCGGAGACTTCCAGCCTTGCGGATAGGTCTTCTTCGCGTCGTCGTCCGAGACCGAGCCGGCGATGATGACGTCCTCGCCCTGCTTCCAGTTCACCGGCGTCGCGACCTTGTGCTTCGCGGTCATCTGCAGACTGTCGATCACGCGCAGCACCTCGTCGAAGTTGCGCCCCGTGGTCATCGGATAGACCAGGATGAGCTTCACCTTCTTGTCCGGCCCGATCACGAACACGTTGCGCACGGTCTGATTGTCGGCCGGCGTCCGCTTGGCCGGATCGCCCGAGACCGCGGCGGGCAGCATGCCGTAGAGCTTGGAGACGTTGTAATCGGTGTCGCCGATCATCGGATAGTTCGGCGCGTAGCCTTGCGTCTCCTTGATGTCGGCGGCCCAGCCGGCGTGACGGTCGACCGGATCGACCGAGAGGCCGATGATCTTCACGTTGCGCTTGTCGAAGTCCGGCTTGATCTTCGCCATGTAGCCGAGCTCGGTGGTGCATACCGGCGTGAAATCCTTCGGGTGCGAGAACAGCACCGCCCATTTATCGCCGATCCAGTCGTGGAATTTGATGCGGCCTTCGGTCGTTTCCGCTTCGAAATCGGGCGCGGTGTCGCCGAGTGAGAGAGCCATCCGTATCCTCCGTCGTTCACGATGAACCCCTCCGGTTATATACGCCGCGCATCGGGAACTCGCCAGTTGCGCGGGTGCGCAAAGATCGTTTGCCCAAAGGATGCCAGCCGCAGAGAACGATTTCCTGTCGCCGCCCGGGCGCATGAGCAAACCGTCCTCCCGCTCGCAGCCGGTCCGATTGACTTTTTTGCTGCAACGCCGCAAGCCAGAAACCCGGTTTCGGGTAAAAGGGCACATGTTCAAGCGCATCCTGATCGCCAATCGCGGCGAGATCGCCTGCCGGATCATCAAGACCGCGCGCAAGATGGGGATCGCGACCGTCGCGGTCTATTCCGACGCCGACCGCGACGCGCTGCATGTCGAGATGGCGGACGAGGCAGTGCATATCGGGCCGCCCGCCGCCGCCGAAAGCTATCTGGTCATCGACAAGATCCTCGCGGCCTGCAAGGCGACCGGCGCAGAAGCGGTGCATCCGGGCTACGGCTTCCTCTCCGAGCGCGAGGCCTTTCCGCGCGCGCTGGAAGCGGCCGGCATCGCGTTCATCGGGCCGAACCCGCACGCCATCGCCGCCATGGGCGACAAGATCGAGAGCAAGAAGGCGGCGGCCGCCGCCAAGGTCTCGACCGTGCCGGGTCATCTCGGCGTGATCGACGACGAGAAGCACGCGGTGAAGATCGCCGAGGAGATCGGCTATCCGGTGATGATCAAGGCCTCGGCCGGCGGCGGCGGCAAGGGCATGCGCATCGCGTATTCGAAAGGAGA
>DATEKY010000144.1:0-5281 GCA_035277225.1 Xanthobacteraceae bacterium | reverse complement strand
GCTGCTCGCGCTCGTCAGCAGCGCGCCGGGTTTGCAGGCTAACGACGCGGTGCCGTTCGCCTACCTGTTCCTCGGCGGGCTCGCGATCATCCTCTTTTTCCGCGATCGCGGCTGGCACGCGGCCGGTGCGCTGGTCGCGGCCTTGGCGTTTGCGTTCGGCGGATCGGCGAGCGGACGGCTGCAGCACGTCGGACAGGTCATCAGCCTCGCCTATTTACCGGTCGCGCTGTTTCTACTCTCGCGCGCGCTCGACCGCGCGTCATGGCGCTACGGCGCGCTCGCGGGTGTCGTTGCCGGGCTGATCGTCACCGGGCGGGATCAGGTCGCGCTGCTGGAAATCTACCTGCTTGCAGGATTCGTGCTCGCGCATTGGTGCGGCGCAGGCTTCGCGGCGCGGTTGCGCGCCAGCATCGTGCCGCTGATTGCCGGCGGCATCGCGGGCATTCTCATCGTCGCGCTGCCAGTGATCCTCACCGAACTTCTCGCGATGAATTCCAACCGGCCGGAGTTCAGCTTTATCGAGGCCGGGCGCGGCTCGCTGCATTACACGCATCTGCTCTCGCTCGTCTTTCCCGACCTGTTCGGCGCGATGGACCCAACGGTCGACTTCTGGGGTGCGGGCGGTTTCAAGTGGAACGAGCGCTTCGGCATGGCCGACCTCTTTCTGGCGCAGAACATGGGACTGCTCTATGCGGGCGCGCTCGCGCCGCTGCTGCTGATCCTCGGCGTCACGCGCGGCTGGCTGTGGTCGCGCGAGATCCGCTTCTTCACCGTCGCGGCAGTGCTGATCGCGTTCTATGCGTTCGGCTGGTACACGCCGGTGTTCCACGGAATGTACGAAATCATGCCGGGGGTGAAGCTGTTCCGCCGCCCGGCCGATGCGACTTTCGTGTTCGGCGCGCTCGTTGCCGTCATGGCGGGATATTGCGTGCACCGCTGGCTCGCGGGCGAACGCGGCAGCCGCATTCAGCGCCTCGCCGAGAAGCTCATCTTCGCCGCGATCGTCGCCGCGACGCTCTGGCTCGCCGAGACGACCGTCGGCGCGAGCCTTGCGGTGGCGCCGATCCTGACCGGGCTGTGCTTCGCGGCGGCGGCGATTCTCATGCTGCTCCTCGCGCGCAGCCGCTCGGCGTTTGCCGCGACGGTGCTGCTCGCCGCGTTCACCAGCGCCGATCTCGCGTTCAACAATGCGCCGCACGAGTCGACTGGTTTGCCGCCCGCGGTCTACGACGCGCTGCGCCGGGACACGCGCAACGAGACCGTCGCGCTGCTCAAACAGCGCCTCGCCGCGCAGGCGCCGAACCATCGCGACCGCGTCGAGCTGATCGGCATCGGCTATCACTGGCCGAACATCTGCCTGATCCACGGCTGCGAGCACGTGTTCGGGCACAATCCGCTGCGGCTCAAGTGGTTCTACGACGCGACGAAAGTCGGCGACACCGTCGCGGCGCCGGGGCAGCGGCCGTTCTCGCCGCTCTATCCGTCCTACCGCTCGGCCTTCGCCGACCTGTTCGGGTTGCGGCTGATCGCGACCGGCGTGCCGGTCGAGCAGATCGACAAGTCGCTGAAGCCGGGCGATTTGAATTTTGTCGCGCGTACCGCGGATGCGTATGTCTACGAGAACCCGCGCGCGCTGCCGCGCGTGATGCTGCTCGGCGACTGGAAGGTTGCGGACGTCGCCAAGCTGACTACCGAGGGCTGGCCCGCCGACACCGATCCGTCGAAGACCGTGCTGCTCGACAAGCCGCCGCCGGCGCCGCCGCCGGCGCGCGTCGAAGGCACCGCGCGGCTCGCGCGCTACACCAACACGGAGGTCGTCATCGAGGTGGAGTCATCATCCGGCGGCATGCTGGTGCTGAACGACGTGTGGCATCCGTGGTGGCGCGCGACCATCGACGGCAACGCGAGCGAGATCTTCCGCGCCAACGCGATCTTCCGCGCCGTGCAGGTGCCGGCGGGCAAGGTCACGGTGCGCTTCACGTTCGAGCCGCTGCGCGGCGCGTGGCAGGAGTTGCGGGAGAAGGCGACGGGCGCGCGGTGAGAACGAGCCTCCCATCGCCCTGCGCAGCGCGCTCGCCTACCGCCGCACCAGGGGAGTATTCCACAGCAGCGCGAGCAGGGCCTTCAGCTCCGCGAAGCGCTTGGCGCCGAGCTCGGCGGTCCATTCCCGTTCGATCTCGCGGAGAACATCGGCCATCTTCGCGTAGGCGGCGTGGCCGCGTTTGGTGAGGCGGACGATGCGCGCGCCGCCTTCCTGCGGCAGCCCGGACCGCGTGACATAGCCGAGCCCCTCCAGCGTCCCAAGCAGCTGGTTCATCGCCTGTTTGCTGATGCCGGCACGTTCAGCAAGCGCGCCCGGACGAACGCCGTCCGGTCCGGGAAACTGCAGCACCGCCATGTGCGGCAGGCTGAGACCCTCGAACCCGGCGGCGTTGAGATCGCGGATCAGGCGGCGATGAATCGCCTCCGACGGGATGCGCAGCAAGGCGCCGATCAAGGGCGGCGGCGCGCCCGGCTTGCTTTCCCCAGACTTTGGCATTGACTGCTCGGTAAATTGAGTTTACTAATCTGTAAATCGCATTTACCACAGGAGAGCGCGAAATGCCAGGGCAGACGGACGGCCTGCGGGTCAATCCGGCGGACGAGACGATCGGGATTGGCGGATTCACCGTGCGCTTCCTGGTGACGGGCAGCGAGTCGGGCGGCAGCGTCGCGGCCTTCGAGCTTGCCGTTCCGGCTGCGCTGCGGCTGCCGGCGCCGGCGCACAGCCACGATCATTACGAGGAGACGATCTACGGCATCGAAGGAACCCTGGTGTGGACCGTCGAAGGAAAAGCGATCGAGGTCGGGCCGGGACAGGCACTCTGCATTCCGCGCGGCGCCGTTCATCGCTTCGACAACAACGCGAGCGCGGACGCCAAGGCGCTCTGCGTGATCACGCCGGCCGCGATCGGCCCGGACTATTTCCGCGAGACCTTCGCGCTGCTCAAGGCGGGCGGTCCGCCCGACAAGGCCAAGCTGCTGGAGATCATGCGCCGCCACGGCCTCACGCCGGCGCTGCCTCCGGCCCCGGCATCTGCGTCAGCAACTCACTGACGCGTCGCACCCCGGGACGCGAACCTACCGCCGCTTGAAATCGCGGAAGATCGTATCCGGCGCGCTGGTGTTGTGGCGCGACGGGACGAGCCGCCCGGCCCACACCTCGACCGCGCTGGCGCGGCGGAAATCCATGATCGGCGTGCGCTCCCAGCTTTGCGCGCCCTTCACGCGCCAGCCGAGATGCGCAACATCGTTGTTGATTTCGGTGACGAACATCGAGCGCAGCGCCGCGAACGGCACGTCGCCGCCGACCGGCTGATCGAGCGTCACGTCGAGCACCTGCTTGTCGGTGTCGAGCGTCTCGAGCCGCAACGTCGCGCTGCCGCCGCGCGCGAACTGCAGGCGGAACGAGCGCGTGTTCGGGTCGAACACCACCTCGCGGATGTTGACGAAGGGGCGCTGGTCCATCTCGACCGGGCCGACCAGGAACGAGGAGCCATAGGCGCTCCATTTCAGGTTCACCGGCGGCAGCGGGCGCGCGCGCCAGTAGCCGTCCTGCGGATAGAGCACGAGCACTTCTTCGGCGCGGTCCTGCGTGCGCGTCCACAGCTGCAAGAGCTGCGCACCGGTCTCGACCCTGTCGCCGACCCGCACCGGCACGATAGTCTTGCGCCAGAAGTTCGGGATGGTGTGCCCGATCAGCTGCCATTCCTGGTTCTCGAAGATCGTGATGCGGCGCGGCTTCTCGGTGATGTAGGGCGCGGCCGCCAAGTCAGGACAGTTGTGCAGGTCGAAGGCCGATCGGTCGACCACGATGGTGCCGATATAGTTCGGGTGCACCGACTCGATCTTGAACTGGCGCACCTCGCTCGAGGCGAGCTTGAGATAGACGTTGTCCTTCTCGGCGCAGAGCGTCGGCTCGCTCGCATTCTGCACGTCGACCGCGACGTCGTCGGCTGCCAGCGCACTCGTCGCCAGCAGCATGAACGCGGCGATGACACTAGCGCGTCGCATACACATCCCCGGAATTCGCCTCCATCGGCAGGGCGTCGAGCCAGCGCGCGATCGCCGCGGCGTCCTGCCAGTCAGCATGCACCAGCGTCTGGCTCTCGCCCAATGCGGCATTGTAGCGGACGTACCCCAGCGCCGCGCAACGCTTCAGGCAGGCATGCGCGACGTCACGCTGAATCGTGGTGAATTCGAATGAGAGCGCCGGGACCGGCTGCGAGAGCCCCGCGAGCGCCTCGGCCTCAAAGCCCTCAACGTCGATCTTGATAAACGTGGGAATACCGTGGCGCGCGATCAGCGCGTCGAGCGTGGTGACGGCGACCATGACACGCTGGTCCCAGTTCTGCCCGTCCCAGCCGACGGCGCCTTGCGACGCTCTGACGAATTCGCTGGACGCAGTCGACACCGTTGGATTGTCGGTATTGATCAGCATTTCGATCTCACCGGACCGAGGCCCTACCGCAGCAGGTTCGAGCGAGACCATTTCGTCGTTGCCATAGAGACGGCGCAGCGTGGGCACCAGCGATGGATTGGGCTCGCAGGCGACCACGCGCGCGCCGAGGCGCCGAAACGCTGCGATGCGGTCGCCGACATGCGAGCCGACATCGAACACGAGATCGTCTGGTTTCACGAAGCGCGCGTAAAGCGCATCCATCGCGGCGTTGTCGCGCTGATCGTCGTAGTAAATGCGCAGCGACCGTTCGATGCCGCGCCGCGTGCGCTCGTCGTCGGACATCAGACCGTCCGCAACGCCGCCGCCTCAAGCGCGGGCAGCGCGAGCTGGCGCAGCGGCGGGGGCGGCGCGTTCTCCTCCGGCAGCGCGCCGATGCCGGCGCGCATCAGCGCACGCCCGACGGCGGGCCACGAGGAGATGACGGCGAGCGGGATCGACAGCGCGGGACCGGCCGCGATGAACAGCGCGTAGGGAATGGCCGACGGCACCGTGAACGCGAGGATCAGGATGCAGCTCCAGCCGAGCAAGGTGTGCGGCCACAGTTGTCGCGCAGCGTCACTCCACGAAACCGAGTGATCGTCGCGCGCCTGCCCGCCCCAGCCGATCCTGCGCCCGATCACCGGCCCGGCGAGGAACATGGTGTGGCCGAACCACATGATCGGCGACAGCATCAGGAAGAAGATCGTTTCGGTGACGGTGCTCAGCACGAACCGCCCTGCCCCGCCAAACGCATCGCGCAGCGCGGGCCGCGAGATCACGTCGAGCACGGTCGCGATCTTC
>DATEKY010000143.1:0-2295 GCA_035277225.1 Xanthobacteraceae bacterium | reverse complement strand
TGAATCCGCCGTCAGGGGGAGCGACGCCAGTGTCGGGGCCGCCGGAAAGAGGAGAACAGCGCTGTCAGGTTTCGGTCCGGACCGGCGTTCTATCCGATTAGAACGCGCAATCGCGCACCGACGATTCAGTGGACGTTCAGTAGGGCGGCATCAAGCTGGCGTGTCCTGATGCACTCGCTGTCGTGAATATTCTCCGGACGATCGGTGCTTGTCAATGGGAAGGTGACACATGCAGCGTGATGGCTCACGAAGTGCGCGGTCATCGGGCCGCTCGATCGTCGGATGGCGTCGCAGCGCACAGCTCATCCTTACAGCGATCCTCCTGCTGCTTCCTCAAATTCTGTTCGCCCAGTCGCCGTGGGAGCGCGCCGCCGGGAACTTGGAGCGCACCTTCACCGGCCCTCTGGCCCGGTCTCTCGCTCTCGTCGCGATCGTTGTCGGCGGCCTGACTTTCATGTTCGGCGAGATGGGCGCGAAGCGCCAGCTTGCAGGAATCGTCTTCGGCGGCGGCCTGGCATTGTTCGCTGCGCAGTTCCTGGTCTGGTTGTTTTGATCGACCGAATGGCTCGGAGTGCCTCATGTCTGAACAGCCGATCTACCGCCCGGTGCACAAGGCGCTACATCGACCGCTGACAGTCTGCGGTGTCGATCGCCGTCTGTTCTTCCTCTCCCTTCTGATGGGCGGTGCGACCTTCAACCTCTTCTACTCATTCTGGTCTGGGGTGCTGGTGTTCGTCGGCCTGTACGGCTTCGCGCTGTGGGCGACAAACCGTGATCCGGACATGCTGCGGATTGTCATCGCGTCGTCCGGCAGCCGACGCCGTTACGACCCAGGGAAACACGAACGATTCGACGTGGAGGTTCGGCGGTGGTGAGGATCGCACGAATCCTCCGTGACTACATCGACGCAGGCGGCGTCAACGCACTGCTCCCGTTGTGGGGCTTCGTTCGTGGCGAAACGTTCATGACGAAGGGCGGTCACGTCGGCCTTGTGTACGAGCTACGCGGCGTGGATGTGGATGGTCTGACGCAGGCGCAACGGCGATCCCTGACTCACCGCATGGAGGCCGCTCTCCGACAGTTGGACGAGCGATGCCGGCTGTATCAATACCTGGTCAAGCGAACAGCCGATTCATTCGTCGCGCCCGTCTGCGCGGAGCCAGTCGCACAAGAAGCGCTATGTCGCCGCACATCGTATCTGAACGAACGCCGGCACGAGCTCTACCAGCTCGCGCAGTACGTCGTTCTGCTACGTGAAACATCTACCCAGGGCCGGGTGAGCACACGTCTGCATGGCATCTGGCAGGAGCCTCGCGAAGCGCTCCGCCGTTGGCTGTCCACGCATCACACGCTAAAGATGCTGGAAGGCGAGCTCGATGATGCCATCGACAGGCTGCTGCACCTGGCCGACGCGTTCGAATCTCAACTGGCCGACTTCGGCTTGACCCGGCTCGCACGCTCCGACGCCTTCCGGCTCTTCCGGCAGCTGGTGAACTACGACGAGCAGGTCTTGTCCGCCGTGCCGCCGACGACCCCTGAAACGTATCTGGATTACTTCGTGGCCGACTCGCCAGTCGAGTGTCACCGAGATCACCTGATGGTCGGCTCGCAGCAGGTGAAGGTCCTTTCCATGAAGGACGCGCCCGGTCAGACGTACGCGCACATCCTCGGTGACCTGCTGGCCGTGCCTGGTGAGTTCATCGCCTGCCTCGAGTGGCAACGAGCTGGTCAAGACCGGATGCGGCGGGACATCCAGTCCCGGCGCAGGCACTTCTTCAACAAGCGCGTGTCGCTCATCAACTACGTGTCGCCTGAGGCGAAGGCCGAAGAGATGCTCGTCGACGAGTCAGCGACGGCGACGGTCAAGCAGCTTGGCGATGCACTGACCGAATTGGAAGTGAACGGGCATGTCTTCGGCCGCTGCTCACTGACGGTCGTTCTGCACGGCGAGGATCGCCGCACGCTGGACCAGCAGGCCGCACAGGCTATGAAGGTGCTGTCGGCCCATGACGGCGCGTTCTTCGACGAGACCTACAACCTCCTGAATGCCTGGGTCGGCATCGTGCCCGGAAACGGCGCGCGGAATCTCCGTCGCCTGGCTTTGCTCGAGACGCACGCGGCCGATTTGAGTTTCCTGTTCGGCATCGATCAGGGCCGCGCGGGCTCGCTGTTGCTCCCGGAGCCACTGGCGACCTTCGAGACGCCGCACCACACGCCGTTTGCGTACCACCTGCACGTCCAGGACGTCGGCCACACACTCGTGCTGGGCGCGACCGGCAGCGGCAAGAGCTTCCT
>DATEKY010000142.1:0-5624 GCA_035277225.1 Xanthobacteraceae bacterium | reverse complement strand
TTCGTGGCGAGCGACGCGAACGGCACCTCGCTGCTGTCGGAAGGCTCGCTGTTCCTGGTCGAGGCCGGACGCTGCTTCGTCTGCTCGCACCGGCATGGCGAAGGCGACCGCTGCCTCTCGTTCCAGTTCGCACCGCATGTGTTCGAGTGCATCGCGCATGACGCCGGCGCAGAACCGCAATTCGCGCACAATCGCCTGCCGCCGCTACGCGCGCTGTCGAACCTCGCGGCGCGCGCCCGCATCGCGATGCGCGAGCCCGCCGCGATGGAGGAAGTCGCGTTCGAGATCGCCGGCGCCGCAGCCGCGCTCGCCGGCCGCGAACGCAGCAGCGGCGCGATCCAGCATCACGGCCGCATCACACCGGTGCTGCGCTACATGGCCGAACACTCGGCGGTGCCGCATACCGTCGCGGGACTCGCCCGCATGGCGAAGCTCAGCCCCTATCACTTCCTGCGCAGCTTCAAAACCGTCACCGGCGTCACGCCGCATCAATGGCTGTTGCGCACGCGGCTGCGCGCCGCGGCCGAGAAGCTCGCGGCGACCAAAATGCCGGTGACCGAAGTCGCGCTCGATGTCGGGTTCGAGGACTTGTCGAATTTCACCCGCACGTTCCGCGCCGAGTTCGGCGCGTCGCCACGGGAGTTCCGGCGAGCGGCGTAGCGGTCACCCGCGGCGCTGTCATCCCGGGCGAGGCCGCAGGCCGAGACCCGGGACCCATCTATCCAGGACCGCTGATCGATACAGTTGGGCTGCGTGGGTCCCGGCTCTCGCTTTGCTCGGCCGGGATGACAGCGGTGATGAGCGCAATTTTCTCCAAGTTTCAGCGCGCCCCCTCCCCTACCTGTCTCCGCACAACGAAGGAGACTTGATCATGCTCAACCATGTTTCGATCGGCGTGCGCGATATTGCCCGCACCAAGCGCTTCTACGACGCGGCACTGAAGCCGCTCGGCTACACCTGCCTCAGCGCCGGCGACACCTCGCTCGGGTACGGCAAGGACTCGGTCGCGCTGTGGATTTCGGCGAGCGACAAGCCGGTTCCGTCCGATACGGCATCCGGCCTGCACTTCTGCTTCGACGCGCCGACCCGCAAGAGCGTCGCGGCGTTCCACGCGGGCGCGCTCGGCGCCGGCGGCACTGACAACGGCAAGCCCGGCCTGCGCGCCGACTATGGGGCGAACTACTACGCGGCCTTCGCGGTTGATCCGGACGGCTATCGCCTCGAGGCCTACTGCGGCGCCGAGGCGTGACATGGCCTCGATCCGCCTCGAGATGAATTTGCGCGCCGATCCCTGGAACGTGTGGGACGCGGTGCGCGACGTCGGCGCGATCCACACGCGGCTCGCGCCGGATTTCGTCACCGATGTGACGATGGACGGCGATGCGCGCATCGTCACCTTCGTCAACGGCATGACGGCGAAGGAGCTGATCGTCGACGTCGATGATGCAGCGCGCCGCCTGGTCTGGGCCGTGGTCGAGGGCCGCCCAACCCATCACAACGGCGCGATCCAGATTTTTCCGCACAACGGCGGCTGCCGCCTGGTGTGGATCGCCGACCTGCTGCCGCACGAACTCGCCAAGCCGATCGGCGCGATGATGCAGCACGGCATGGACGCGATGAAGAAGAAGCTCGAAGCCGATGCTACGGCGCCGGCCGAATGATGCAGCAATCGGGTGGCTGGACGCGGCCAACCGTCTTATCTTGCAGCCATGAACCAGTATCACGTGTTCGAAACCGCGCTCGGCTTCGCCGGCATCGCCTGGAACGACGCCGGCATTGTCCGTTTCCGCCTGCCCGATCCGGATCGCGCGGCGGCCGAAAAGCAGTTCGGCAAGGCTTCGCCCGCGGAACCGCCGCCCGCAATCGCGGCGGTCATTGCGCAGGCCGTGCGCTACTTCGCCGGCGAGCGCATCGACTTCACGCCGATCGAGCTCGATCTGAGCGCCGTCGATCCGTTCCGTCGCGCGGTCTACCAGGCGCTGCGGAAGGTGGGGTTCGGCGACACCGTGACCTACGGCGAGCTTGCGAAGCGCGCCGGCGCGGCCGAGCCGCAAGCCGCGCAGGACGTCGGCATCGCGATGGCGCGCAACCCGGTGCCGCTGATCATCCCGTGTCACCGCGTGCTGGCCGCCGGCGGCAAGCTTGGCGGCTTCTCGGCGCCCGGCCGCACCGAAGCGAAGCAGCGCATGCTCGCGCTCGAGGGCGTGTTCGTCGGCGGCCAGCCAAGGCTGCTGTAGCGGTTTTTCGCTCACAAAAGAGCGCGTGCAATTGATCGTCGCCGCCGTTTCACTGATACACTCGGTGCCGGCCTCAATTGCGAACGACCGCTTCTCATGGCGACCGCGCCGGTTAGCTTGCCGCACGCCTGGGTCAGGGACCTGCTACGCGGGGTTCTTTTTGCGTTGCTGATCGTCAGCGCGGTCACAATCACGCTGCTCGCACTCTCGCCTCACCTGCCGATCGAGCACGTCACGATCGTGTATCTGATCCCCGTGATCGTGGCGGCGCTGCGCTGGGGTGCGATACCGGCGATGGTCGCCGGTATTGCAGGCATCGCGGCGCCGGCCTTTTTCTTCTATGCCCCGATTTACGACTTCCGCGTTCACAGCCCGGCACAGATCGCCGACATCGTGATGTTCATCATCGTTGCGACCATCACGGGCCGCATGGCAGTGACCGTCAGGCACGCCAGGATGCGGGCACAGGCGGAAAATCTGCGCGATGCGCTGATTGGTTCGGTATCGCACGAACTGCGCACGCCGCTGGCCGGGATTATCGGATCGACCTCGGTGCTGGCGCACTCCCCCGCCATAGAAGACGACGAGCATCTTTCCTCGCTCGTGCGCGTGGTGCAGAAGGAGGCCGGGCGCCTCGATGGCGACATCCAGAACCTGCTCGATGCGACCCGCATCAGCAACGAGGGGATCAAGCCGCATCTCCAATGGGTCGACCCCGAGGACATCATCAACGGCGCGCTCGCGCGCAAACGAAGCCTGCTCGCTGGCCGCGAGGTCACGCGCGCTGTCGCAGACGATCTGCCGCTCGCCTATGTCGATCCGACGCTGATCGAAAGCGCGCTCGGGCAACTGGTCGAGAACGCGGCGAAATATTCTCCCCCAGCCACGCAGATTTCCGTGAGCGCGGCGCAGCACCGCGACATGATCACGATCGAGGTTGTCGACCAGGGCGAAGGGATTCCGGCCGGTGAGGCCGAAAAGGTATTCGAGCGTTTCTATCGAAGCCCGCGCCACGCCGCGTCGACCCCCGGATCGGGCCTCGGTCTGTGGATCGCGCGTGCTCTGGTCGAAGCCTGCGATGGACGCGTCAGAGTCTTCGCAGGTGTCAGCCGCGGTGCCATCATGCGGATCGACCTTCCAGTCAGGCCGCAGCCGGCGGCGGATGAGGATGTCGATGAGTGACGCACCGACTGTCCTCGTCATCGACGACGAGCCGCAGATCCGCCGCTTCCTGCGCGCCGGTTTCGATCTCGAGCATTTTACGGTGCTCGAGGAAGAAACCGGCGAAGCAGGCCTGCGTACCGCCACGCTGCGCCAACTCGATCTGATCGTACTCGACCTCAACCTCCCGGACATGGACGGCGCGAGCATCGTCGAGCGGCTCCGGGGATGGTCCACGGTGCCGATCATCGTTCTCTCGGTGCGTGCCAGCGACGCGGACAAGGTACGGCTGCTCGAGGCCGGTGCCGATGACTACGTGGTGAAGCCGTTCAGCATGGCCGAGTTGCTGGCGCGCGCGCGCACAGCGCTGCGCCGCCAGGCCCGCGGCGCTTCGGGCGAGCCGGTGGTCAAGGTCGGGCATCTCTCGATCGATCTGTCGGCGCGCGCCGTGTTCCGCGACGGCGCGCGCGTCGTACTATCGCCCAAGGAGTATCGTCTGTTGCAGGTGCTCGCACAGCACGCCGGAAACGTGGTCACGCACAACATCCTGCTGAAGGAGGTGTGGGGCGCGCGGCATATGCAGAATTCGCACTATCTGCGGATTCTGGTGCGCAAGCTCCGGCGCAAGATCGAGCACAATCCGAAGCAGCCGCGCATTCTGGTGAGCGAGCTTGGCGTTGGTTATCGGCTGGCCGGCGGACCGGATTCGGATTGACCGCAAATGCGCACAGGGCACCCTGCCCGGAATTGCACCACGTCCTCACGTTGCTGTCGGCCCGCTGCAACAAAAAAAGGCCCGCTTCATCATCTCGAAACTGTCAGGAAACCGTGCGGAGCCGCGAGCGGCCCCGCACGCGACGTGTTTGCTAGGCGGTGGCGACCCTCTGCTCTTCAGGTTTCCAGATGCTGTACTTGCGAGTCTCGGGCATCAGGAACAAGCCGAGCACAAAGCACACAGCGGGCACCGCGATCGGATAGATCAGAGCGTAGCCGAGGGAAACGTTGATGCCGAGGTTAGCCCCCATCGAGCTCAGGAATACCGCGTTGGTGATGAACGGCACGAGTCCGCCGCCCCAGCCGTTGCCGATGTGATACGGCACCGAAACCGACGTGTACCGGATCCGTCCCGGGAAGAATTCCGCGAGGAACGCCCCGATCGGCCCGTACACCATCCCGACGTAGCAGACCATGATCGCGATGATGATGATCGCGATCGGATAGTTGATGTTGCCGGGCTGGGTTACTGAATAGAGCCACAGGAACAGCGGGTAGTAGGTCAGCGCCGCCAGCAGGAAGCCGCCGAGGATCACCGGCTTGCGTCCGACGTGGTCGGATAGCCAGCCGAAGAAAATCAGCGACGGTGTCCCGATGATCAGGGCGGCGCCGACGATCAAGTCCCGCGTGAGCGGGTCGACCTTGGAGGCCTGGCCAAGGAAGAACAGCGGCCAGAACTGTCCGGAATACCAGACGACGCCTTCGCCGATCACGATGATCGTTGCGATCGCGACGTATTTGAAGTTGCTGCTGAGGAAGGCCTCTTTCCACGGATTGCGAACCATCGCCCCCTTGGCTTTGATCTCCTGGAAGATCGGAGTCTCACCCAATTGCAGGCGGATCCAGATCGCGACCGCGACCAGCAGGAACGACACCAGGAACGGGACGCGCCAGCCCCATGCGTTGAAGGCCTCAGCGCCGAGATAGGTGCGGCAGCCGACGATCACGGCGAGCGAGACCACGATGCCGAGCGTCGGCGAGGTCTGCAGCCAGCCGGTATAGTAGCCGCGGCGTTCGTCGGAGACGTGCTCGGCGACGTAGGTGATGGCGCCGCCATACTCGCCGCCGAGGCACAGGCCCTGGATCATCCGCATGGCGAACAACAGGAAGGCCGCCGCGACGCCGATCTGGTCGAACGTGGGGATGAGACCGATGCAACCGGTGCCGATGCCCATGCCGGTCAGTGTGATCAGGAAGGTGTACTTGCGGCCGACGCGGTCGCCCAGCCATCCAAACAGGAAGGCTCCCAATGGACGTATCAGGAAGCCGGCGGTGAACAGCGCGACGGTGCTGAGGAACGCTGCAACCGGATGCGATTGTTCAAAGAACTTGACCGCCAGAACCGCGGCCAAGCTGCCGAAGATATAGAAGTCGTACCATTCGATGACGTTGCCCACCGCCGCGGCGATGATCACGCGTCGAAAATCCCTGGGTACTTCCGGACCCGCCATG
>DATEKY010000141.1:0-6172 GCA_035277225.1 Xanthobacteraceae bacterium | reverse complement strand
GACGTCGGCCACGCCGTGCCGGGCCCGCAGGACGAGAACATCGCGGCATTGCAGGGCGACAAGAGCGGCGTGCGCAACGCCGTGATCCTGCTGGTGTTCAAGCAGCCCGGCGCGAACGTGATCCAGACGGTGGAGGACGTGAAGGCCGCGATGCCGCGGCTCGCCACGCTGATCCCGCCCGGCATGAAGATCGACACCATCGTGGACCGCACCCAGACGATCCGCGCCTCGGTCGCCGACGTCGAGTTCACATTGGCCCTCACGATCGCGCTGGTGGTCCTCGTCATCCTCCTGTTCCTGCGCAATGTCCGCGCCACGCTGATTCCGGCCGTGGTGGTGCCGCTCTCGCTCGCCGGCGCCACCGCCGTGATGTACCTGCTCGGTTTCAGCCTCGACAATCTCTCGCTGATGGCGATGACCATCGCGGTCGGCTTCGTGGTCGACGACGCGATCGTGGTGGTCGAGAACATCTATCGTCACATCGAGGACGGCGTGCGCCCGTTCCAGGCCGCGCTCGACGGCGCGCGCGAGATCGGCTTTACCGTGGTGTCGATCAGCGTGTCGCTGGTCGCAGTGTTCATCCCGCTGCTGCTGATGGGCGGCATCGTCGGGCGGCTGTTCCGTGAATTCGCCCTGACGGTGACGGCGGCAATCGCGGTCTCGGTGCTGGTCTCGCTGACCCTGACGCCGATGCTCGCCTCACGGTTCCTGGTGCGCGAGAGCGAGCACCACGGCCGAATTTATCGTGCCATTGAGCGGATGTTCGACGCGCTGGTGCATGCCTATGCGCGCGGGCTCGATATGGTACTGCGCCATCGCTTCATCACGCTGATGAGCTTCTTCGCCACGATCGCGCTCACCGGCGCGCTGTTCGTCGCGATCCCGAAAGGCTTCTTCCCGACGCAGGACACGGGCCTGATCAGCGGCATCATGGAAGCCGCGCAGGACGTCTCGCCGCAGGAGATGAAGCGGCTGCAGCGCCAGGTCGCGACGGTCCTCGCCAAAGATCCCGACATCGCGGGCTTCGGCACCTTCTTCGGCTCGGGCAGCGGCAACACGCTCAACACTGCGCGCTTCTTCATCGGGCTGAAACCCCACGACGAACGCAGCGCGAGCGCCAGCCAGATCATCGCGCGGTTGCGCCCGCAGATCGCCAGGCTCGAGGGCGTCGCGCTGTTCCTGCAGCCGGCGCAGGACATCACGGTCGGCGGCCGCATCTCGCGCGGGCAATATCAGTATACCCTGCAGGATCCGTCTCTCGGCGAACTCAACACCTGGGCGCCGAAGATGCTGGAGAAGTTCAAGACGCTCCCCGAGCTCGCCGACGTCTCGACCGACCAACAGTCGAATGCGCCGCTGCTCTCGATCAGCATCAATCGCGACGCCGCGGCGCGCTTCGGCATCCAGCCGCAGGTGATCGACGACACGCTCAACGATGCGTTCGGCCAGCGTCAGGTCGTGCAATATTTCACGCAGACCAATTCGTATTTCGTCGTGCTCGAGGTGCTGCCTGAGCTGCAGAAGGACATCAACACCCTGAACCGCATCTACCTGAAAGCCGCCGACGGCAGCCCGGTGCCGCTTTCCACGCTGGTCAACGTCGACACCGACAAGACCGGCGCATTGTCGGTCTCGCACCAGAGCCAGTTCCCGGCGGTGACGCTCTCGTTCAATCTTCCGCAAGGCGTCGCATTGGGTCAGGCGGTCGACGCGATCCGCGCCGCCGAAACGCAGATCGGCAAGCCGGACTCGCTCATCGGCAGCTTCCAGGGCAACGCGCAGGCGTTCCGCGATTCCCTGTCGAGCCAGCCGCTGCTGATTCTGGCGGCGCTGGTCGTGGTCTACGTGATCCTCGGCGTGCTGTACGAGAGCTTCGTGCACCCGATCACGATCCTCTCCACCTTGCCGTCGGCAGGCGTCGGCGCGCTGCTCGCGCTCTACCTCGGCGGCTTCGACCTCTCGGTGATCGGCATCATCGGGATCATCCTGCTGATCGGCATCGTGAAGAAGAACGGCATCATGCTGGTCGATTTCGCGATCAAGCGCGAGCGCGAAGGCGCGAGCGCGGAGGACTCGATCCGCGAGGCCGCGCTGTTGCGGTTCCGGCCGATCCTGATGACCACCATGGCGGCGCTGCTCGGCGGCCTCGCGTTGATGTTCTCGCACGGGCCCGGGTCGGAACTTCGCCAGCCGCTCGGCTACGCCATGGTCGGCGGGCTCGCGCTCAGCCAGCTGCTAACACTGTTCACCACGCCGGTGGTCTATCTCTATCTCGACCGGCTGCAGAGCTGGCTTGGCGGCGCGCGTCCGGCGCACGAGGACGCAGAGGCCGCGCGCATCGCGGCGCAATAGCGCGGGCGCCCGACCCACTTAGCTTTTGTTGGTTTGGCCCCTGCCGGGGGACCGATTCTCTTTCGCGTAGTTCCCGTGTTGGTCAGACCCGCGCGTAACAACCGGTTAGTCGTCGGCGCGCCTCGGCTGTCGCGGCCGCGGCGCGCGCTTCTTGCGGAAAGCGGAACCAACACGGCGACGGTTTGTTTTGCTCGCACGACACCCAACCGGAGAACCGACAATGCGTACGACCACCCTCGCGACGATCCTTGCAGCCGCGCTGCTGTCATCCAGCGCCCTCGCCCAGACGGCGACGACCCCGCCGGCCAAGGACACGACGGCCGCCACCGAAGTCAAAGCCAAGGGCGCGCACTGGCGCTCCTCGAAGCTGATCGGCGTCAAAGTCTACAACGACCAGAACGAAAGGCTCGGCGACATCAACGAAATCATCCTCGATCCGGCCGGCAAGGTGATGGGTTACGTGATCGGCGTCGGCGGGTTCCTCGGCATGGGCGAGCACGACATTCTGGTCGAGCCGGCCAAGATCAAGTTCGTGAACGAGCCGGTGCGTACGTCCTCGACCACCACGAACACCGCCCCGACCAACACCCGCAACGTCAGCAATACGAACACGAATACCAACACCACAACCAACACGACCACAACGACGACCACCAACACGGCGGCGGCCGATCGCTGGTACCCGGACCACGGCCTGCTCAGCGCCACGAAGGACCAGCTCAAGGCCATGCCGCAGTTCAAGTACAGCGCCACGAACTGACGGTCGGTTTCACACGCCGTCGAGAGCCCGCCCCTGTGGCGGGCTCTCTGCGTTTCGCAGGCCACGTCGATGCAGCGGCGATGCCGCAGCCGCCGCAGTGCTGGAACTTATATCGCGGCGCCCTGTTTCCGTTGCAGCAACAGGAGCAACTGATGAGCCGCGGATTTCCATCCATGACAGCCTTGCTCGGACTGCTCGCGATCGCGGGCTACCAGAACAGGGACAAGATCGCCGAAATGCTGCGCGGCGCCGGATCCGGTCCGTCGGCAGCGCCGGGAGCCCAACCGCCGCAACAAGGCGGCCTCGCCGGCGTGCTCGGTCAGTTGAGCAACAGCCTTGGCGGTGCAGGCGCCGGCGGATTCCTGAGCGGCGGCCTTGGCGAGCTGATCGATCGCTTCAAGCAGAACGGCCAGGGCGAGACCGCGGATTCCTGGGTCGGGGCCGGCCCGAACAGACCGCTGACGCCGCCGCAGCTGGAGCGGGCGATCGGCCCAGACGTGCTGGCCACGCTGTCGCAGCAGACCGGGCTGTCGCGCGAGGAGTTGCTGGCGCGGCTCTCGCGCGAGCTGCCCAACGCCGTCGACCGATACACGCCGCAAGGCCGGCTGCCGACCGAAGCCGATTTCGCGCGCTAACCCGCAGCGTTTGAACGGAGAGCAACATGGGCATCCTTTGGACCATCATCATCGGCTTCATCGCCGGCGTGATCGCCAAGTTCATCACGCCGGGCCGCAACGAGCCGTCCGGCTTCATCCTCACCACCATCCTCGGCATCGTCGGCGCGTTCGTCGCCACCTGGCTCGGTCAATCGCTCGGCTGGTACCGTCCCGACGAGGGAGCGGGCCTGATCGGTGCGGTGGTCGGCGCGATCATCGTGCTGGTGGTCTGGGGCATGGTGACGGCGCGGCAAAACGCCGGCCGCATCTAGCGGCCGAATCCGCGATTGCGGCTGGCGCCGCGGCGTTGGCGCAATGGCACGCAAGAGGCTTATCGGCATCAAGGTCGTCGAAGACGGCCAGGAAAGGTTTGTCGTTTCGACCTACGCGGACGGCAGCGTTGTCCGCAAGCTTGTCGACAAGAACGGACGCCCGGCCCGCCGGCCGCGCCGTCCACCGGTCAAGCTTGGCCTCGAGCGGCTCAACCTCACGCCAAAGAAACGCATTTAGGTCAGCGCTTTCGTGCGCACTGCTCCGTGGCGACACACCTGACCAGTTCCAATAGAGAAGCCGCCGCGTGACCGCGGCGGCTGGCGTCGTCGCCGCGACGCGAACGTCAGTGCAGATCGGCCGGCACCTTGCCGCCGTTCTCGGCGAGCTTCTTCATCACCTGCTTGTGCAGCCAGATGTTCATCGCCGCAGAATCGTCGGTGCTGCCGGTGTAGCCCAGTTCCTTCGCAAGTTCCTTGCGTGCGCTCAAGCTGCTGTCGAGCTTCAGCAGCTTCATCAGGTCGACGATCGACGTGCGCCAGTTGAGCTTCTCGCTGTTCTTCGATGCGAGATCGTTCAGCACGGCCTCGACATCCACCTTCTCTGCGGTCGCCTGCGCCGCAGGCGCATTGGCGGCGGGCGTGGTCGATTGAGGCGACGGTGCCGCGGTCTGCCCGGCTTGTGCGGACTTTCCGCCGAAGATCGCGCTCATGATGTTTCCGAAGATGCTCATTGGTTTCTCCATGTTATGGAGCACCCAACGCCCGCAACGCCGCTTCGTTCGCTCGACACGCTCCGCCGGAACGATTTCGCGGTATCTTTTATCCCTCCCCCCTCTCTTGCGGGGAGAGGGAAAGAAAGGGTCAGATCGTCATCACCACGTTGCCGGCGACCTTGCCGCTCTCCACCGCCTGATGCGCCGCGACGATCTCGCCCAGCGGATACGTCTGCGCGACATTATGCTTCAAGCCTCCGGATTCGA
This sequence comes from Xanthobacteraceae bacterium, assembly GCA_035277225.1. GTDB lineage: Bacteria > Pseudomonadota > Alphaproteobacteria > Rhizobiales > Xanthobacteraceae > PALSA-894. Next base: position 1,152 of record DATEKY010000141.1, on the reverse strand, counting down.
GCATGCGCGTGATGTCCGCGATGGCACGCGCGCGCTCGTCGGCGGTCAGCTCGTAGACCAGCAGGAATTTCACCGTGATATTGTTCACCAGGCAGAACGAGCCGGGGAACTGCACCTGCGGCCCGGTGCCGTAGACCACGAGCGTGCCGCGCGGACGCAGCGTTTGCGGCAGCAGGGCGGCATTCGCCGTGAGATCGAGCTCGATGACGGCGTCGACGCCGCTCTTGGTCAGTTCCATCACGCGCGCGCCGACATCCTCGGTCTTGCGGTCGATCGCGACATCCGCGCCGGCGTCGAGCGCGAGCTTCGCCTTCTCCGGCGACGACACTGTGGTGAGCACGACGGCGCCGCGCGCCTTGGCAAACTGGATGGCGTAATGCGCGACCGCGCCGGCCCCGCCCGCGATCAGCAAGGTCATGCCGCTCTTGGTGCCGGCAATGTCGATCGCGTGCCAGGCGGTGAGCGCCGGAATGCCGAGGCATGCGCCGGCTTCGAAGCTCACCACATCGGGCAGTGTCACCGCCTGGATCTCCGGCAGCACGATGTATTCCGCCGCGGTGCCGAATGGGCGCTTCCAGGCCCCGTTCCAGGTCCACACGCGCTCGCCGATGCGCGAGTTCGGCACGCCCGCGCCGACCGCGTCGATCTCGCCGGCGCCGTCGCTGTGCGGGATCACGCGCGGGAACGCGATCTTGCGCGCGGTGCCGGCGCGGGTCTTCACGTCGGACGGATTGACGCCGGAGGTCTTCAGCTTGACGCGCACCTCGCCCGGCCCGGGCTGCGGCGTGTCGACCTCGCCGACATGCAGGACGTCGGTCGATCCGTTCTTTTCGTAATAGGCGGCACGCATTGCTGACCCCGCTTCGCGACCTGTTCACTTTTGGCGGCGGAGCCTACAGCGTCATGGGCGGGCTTGTCCCGGGGTCGAGGCCTCACGCCCGCAGCGCGTGCTCGACCAGATTTTTCCCGAGCGTCCACACCGCGCCCGCGCTGTGCGCGTCGGCGATGACGTCGTCGAACGCGCGCACGATCCAGTCGCAGTCTTCTTCGTTGATCACCAGCGTGGGGATCAGCTTGATGGTGTGGCTGGCGTGACCCGCAACTTGCGTCAGGATCCGGTGCTCCTTGAACAGCGGGATGGTGATGAGCTGG
>DATEKY010000140.1:0-8709 GCA_035277225.1 Xanthobacteraceae bacterium | reverse complement strand
CATCGGTGCGCGCACGGCCGGCAATGCGCACGTCTACACCGCGTGGCTGTTCCTGCTCGACGGGCTGATGATGCTGGTCTTCGTGCTGCTGCGCCGCGGCACGCCGGTGCTCCGTGAGTTCACGGGTTTCTGGAAAGAGGGCCTGATCGGCGGCACGCTCTCGCTCGCCTCCTACGCGATCGCGATCTGGGCGATGACTGTCGCGCCGATCGCGCTGGTCGCGGCGCTGCGCGAGACCAGCGTGCTGTTCGCCGCCGCGATCGCCGTCATCGTGCTGAAGGAGCCGCTGCAGCGCCCGCGCATCATCGCCGCGGTGATGATCGTCGCGGGGCTGGTGCTGATCCGGCTGGGGTGAGGTGCGCCGGTGTTCGTCATCTCGCTCTCGCCAGGGCGTGGACTGATAAACGCGCAGGTCCGCCTTCGGGGGCAGAGCAGATCTAACCAGAGAATGTCGCTACGTCGTGGACGGACCCAAAGCGGACCTGATCCTTCAAGCAAGAGCAGCGATCACCTATCCAGCCTTGTGCCTTTTGCTCCAAGACGCTGCACCCAGGGACGGCCGCGTAATCGGCAGTAACTTGCGCATGTACGAGGCGAGCGCCGTGCAAAAGCTCTGGGCATAGCTTGGCATTGGACGCCGCTTGTCCCACTGGATGACAAACCGATCGCGCAGCGGTCTTCGACGATGGATGATTTTTGCGATGCGCAATCGGTAGCGATCAATTGGCAATATGGACGGAATAATCGCGACCCCTTGCCCGGCTTCGGCGAGCGCCAGCAACGTGTGCGGGGCGCGGCTCTCGAGCAGGGTATTCGGCTCCACCCCTGCCACCCGGCAAGCCGCATCGAACAGCCGGCGAACGGAATATCCGGAGTCGAGTAGCAGCAACGGATGCCCGGCGAGAGAGACAACATCGATCGCGCCGCCGCGTGCGAGCGGCCAGGATCGGCTGCATGCAGCCAGAACATCATCAGGGGGCAATGCGAGACTCTCGAACCAGGGGTTCACACCCTGATCATGCCTGATTCCAACGTTGACTTCGCCGCGTTCCAGCAGAGGCACCTGGTCCATCCCCAGAGCCTCGGTCAGCTTCACGCGCACATTCGGGAAATCTTCGGCGAATCGCGGAAGAAATTTCAAAAGGACGCTCTCAATGGTCTGCGGTGAGGCAGCCACCTTAAGTACCCCTGAATCACCTCGCTTGAGGACCTCGATCCGTTCGCCAAGCGAGCCCATGTGCCCCAACACCTGGCGGCAGTCTCCAAGCAATTGCTCGCCTCGGGTGGTCAGGAAGAGGCGCCGGCCGACGCGGTCAAAGAGCTTGAAGCCACACTCGTATTCGAGCTCGCTGATCTGACGGGATAAGGCGGACTGGCTGATGCGCAAGCGCAGCGCCGCCCTGGAAACGGTGCCGAGATCGGCAACCGTCACGAATGTCCGAAGGCGCTTCACGTCCATCCGGGCTTATCTCCAGAATGCATAAAGAATAGAACAATTATGTATTGGACGCCATGCGCGATATTCGCGTAGCCTTGCATCCACGCGTCAAATCAATGGTTTCTGTTGCACTCCAGGCGGCGGGTGAGAACCGCTTGGACGGACCGAGCGCTGTTGCTCGCGTCAGCACGAGGGAGTCGAAGCCATGAAACTGCGCATGTTCATTCTCCTCAGCTCCTTGTCTCTGGGTTTGTTCGAAACGTCAGGCGAACTCCGCGCGCAACAGCAGGATCAAGGCGCACGGCGGGTAATCATCTTCGTTTGGGACGGCCTCCGAGCCGACGATCTAACTCCGGACATCACGCCGAACTATTTCGCGCTCGCTCGGTCCGGCGTCGTGTTTGCGGACCACCACGCCGTCTACCCGACCTTTACCATGATGAACTCTGCTTCGATCGCCACGGGTACATACCCGGGAGTGCACGGTTTCTACGGCAACGTGGTCTATGCGCCGCGCGCGCGGGGAAAGAACGCGAAGGGAATAGACGTCGATTTCTCAGCGCCGGCGTTCATCGAAGATTTTGGCGTGGTGGAAGCAGTGCGTGAGTCCTATGGAGGCCAGTTGACGCTTGTTGCGACGATGCTGCAGGCGGCCCAAGCCAAGGGGCTGACGACGGCCGCTATCGGCAAGTTCGGAGCGGCGTTCATCCAGGACTACAAGCGCGGCGGCCTCATTCTTGATGAGGACGCCGCGATGCCTTTGGCATTCGCCAAAGAGCTGCAGACGGCCGGCTACACGCTCCCCCGCAACAGCGTGAATGCGTACGAAACAGGGGCGCTGACACTCGCGCAAGATAACGGCGATCCAACCGCTCCTATTCCGATTCAGCGCCTCAAGGATGGGCAGACGGCCAATCCACTCGACCGAAGCGGAGCGCTGTCGCGGCGCGGCTTCGCATACCTGACGGATGTCTTTGTCAACTACATCCTTCCGAACAAGAAGCCGGACTTGACGATCTTCTGGTCGAAGGAGCCCGATGCGACGAACCACGCGTATGGGCCCGGCGCCTACAATTCCATCGACGCGACCAGGATGAACGACGAGATTCTGGGCCGCGTTATGGACAAGCTCCGCGAACTCGGATGGGAGCAATCGACCAACATCATCATTACGCAAGACCACGGCCACAGCACGGTTTCGGGGGACCTCGTGAATTTTCCCCTGCGAGGAATCACCGATGCTGGCGTCGGCTCAGTCGATGCGCAGGGCTACTCCGTGTCCGGATTCGTGCGCACTGCCGAACTGCTTAATCAGGACGGGCTGAAGGCCTATGACGGCGCCAATTGCCGGGATGTCCCAACGTTGTCGGGTATCCTCCCGGATGGCACACACCTCTATCCAACGCGAAGTGATCCGCACGGACACGTATGCGGCAAGCCGCAGAGGTTTACCTCACCGAGCTATATGCTCCCATGGCCGATTCCCGCTGGCGCCATCGTGGTGGCGGCAAACGCGGGCAGCGATTATCTGTTCGTCCGCGACCGAGACCCCAATACGGTGAAGACCGCAGTGGCGAGCCTCCAAAGCCGCTTGCAATTCGGTGCAATCTTCGTGAGCGACAGGTATGGGGCGGTCGCCGGCACCCTCCCGATGAGTCTCATTATGACCGAGCACGGCGGCGATGGCCGCGCCCCGGATATCATCGTCAGCTTTAACTACGACGAAAATGTTTCTGTCGCCGGGAAATCGGGCATCAGCTACGCGAGCTCGATCAATCGCAGGGGTGACCACGGCAGCTTCTCGCCCATTGATGTGCACATTTCCTTGATGGCGAGTGGCCCGGGCTTCAAATCGGGGCTTCACGATACGTTACCGACGGCGAATGTGGACATCGCACCGACCGTCGCGCGCATTCTCGATTTGGATATGCCTGATGTTCAGGGACGCGTGCTCGACGAGGCGCTGCGGGGCGGTCCGCACATCAGTGAATACGCTGTGCTGCAGAAGACGCACCGATCCTCGACGAAGATGGCATTGCCCGCAAAGCTGCCGATCGCCCAGGACAGTAGAGCCGTCGACCCCAATCTAACTCGATATTCGGTCGAATTGAAAACCAAAGTTCTTACTCGAGGAAGCGCGACCCATATCTATTTCGATCAGGCCAAGGCCATCCGCGAATGATCGGGTTTAGAAGCCTCTAATTGGCCTAGAACGAGATGCGATTGCTCCTTGGCGGGAGTTTTGCTCAAACACCTCTGTGTCCCGGTCGAAAATGGCCGAAGCCGTCATTGTTCAGCTTCGCCATCACAGGCACAATTGGCAATGTTCTCGAATAGCGGGGGGGCGCGATGGTGATGTTCCTTGGAGAGACTGAGGTCGGAAAGTTTCTGGATTGGACGCAACTCATCTCGGTCATGGAAGAGGCCTTGATCTCATTTTCCGCCGGCCGTGTCATCCAGCCGGTCCGGAACATGATCACGATCGAAGAGGGGAAGCGGTATCTCGGCGTTATGCCCGCGGTGGCCGAGGACGCGATGGGATTGAAGTTGGTTTGCTTCTATCCCGGAAATGCCGGCACTTCAGTTCCTACGCACTCTGCAATGATCATGCTGTTTAGCCCCGAGACCGGCGAACCGCTTGCGGTCATGGACGGACGGTTGATCACGGAAATGCGCACCGCCGCGGTATCGGCGGCTGTTACAAACCGGCTGGCCGCGCCGGACAGCCGCGTGCTCGCTCTGCTTGGCAGCGGGGTACAGGCGAAGGCGCACCTCGATGCTATCCGACAGGTTCGGCCGATCGACGAAATCCGGGTCTGGAGCAACACGCCGGAGCACGCCAAACGCTTCGCGGATGCCCACGGCGCGATCGCGACCAGTGCCGAGAACGCCGTGCGGGGAGCGGACATTGTCGTGACGGCGACGACTGCGCGCGAGCCTGTGCTGAAAGGTGCCTGGCTCAAGCGCGGTGCTCACATCAATACGGTAGGGTCGCCGCGGCCGACGTGGCGGGAAGTCGATGACGAGGCAATGTCGAACATCCTTATCGTCGATTCCCGGGAGGCCGTGCTGAAGGAGTCAGGCGACGTGATCCTGTCAAAGGCTGAGATCTTCGCTGAGGCCGGCGAGATTCTGGGAGGGATCAAATCGGCGCCCTCTGGCCAGACCACAGTTTTCAAATCTGTCGGGATTGCAATCGAAGACCTCGCGGCCGCGAGGATGGTGTTCGAAGGCGCATCCGGGACGGCGGCGCAAAAGGCATGATCCCGACGTTCCTGGCGCGCGGATGCCGGCTGTCGACCCGTTGCGGAAGTCGACAGGTGCTCGATGACGGTCGTGCGCACGCCGGGGTTCGAGATTGACTTTGCGAACGCGGCGAAGGTTAGTGGTTAGTGCTGAGCCGACGTTGAGCAAGGTGACCGGATGCCCGCGAGTACCGCAGTTTCGATCGGCGCGATCGATCTCAAGTCGCCGCTGATCTGCGGATCGGGCGAGCACCTGATGTATGCGCAAGGCATCCGGCGGGCTCTCGCGGCCGGTGCGGCCGCGGTCGTCTCCAAATCCGCGAACGAGAGCGAAGCAGCGCGGCGGCAGCTCGACCGCACGGACTATGTTCTGCTCGACAGCGAATGGCGGCGCTTGCCGTGGGATTTCTCCCCGCCGCCGGACGCGAGCCTCTTGTGCCGTTCCGGCCTTGCACAGCAGCCTTTCGACGAATGGCTCGCCATGATCGCCGGACTGGATCGCGAGGCGAAGGCGCACGACGCCTTCGTGATTGCCAGCCTCGTTCTGGCCGACCTCGATCGCTGCGTGGAGATGGCCCGCGCCGTCGAGCAGGCGGGCCTGCGCATCCTCGAGCTCAATATCGGCGCGCCGCACGGCAACGAGGCTGCGCCCGGCGCCATCGTGCTCGAGCGGGACAGCGTGCGCGTGCGCACCATCGTGCAACGCGTGCGGGCGGCGGTGCGGCTTCCGCTCTGGGTCAAGCTGACCGGCCAGAGCGAGGACGTCGCCGCGCTCGCGTTCGCCGCCAAGGAGGCGGGGGCGGATGCGGTCACCGTCATGGGCCGGTTCATCGCTTTCCTCCCCGACATCGAAAGCTTGGCGCCGACGCTCGGAACCAACGGCGCCTTCGGCGGCCCCTGGGCGCTGCCGCTGACCTGTCACTGGCTGGCGCAATCGCGCAAAAAGATCGGAGCGGGTTTCCCGCTGATCGGAACCAATGGCGCGCGCACCGGCCATGATCTGGCGCGCTTCCTGCTCGCAGGCGCGAGCGCGGTGCAGGTCACGTCCGCGGTGCTGACGGGTGGTTTTGAGGCCATCACGCGAATGAGCGAGGATTTTTCCGGCTATCTCGCGCGCAAGCAACTCTCGGCGCCCGATCTGATCGGCCGCGCGGCGGACCGCCTCGGCACCTATGCGCAGCAGGAAAGCCGCCCGGATTACTGGCGTCAGTTCGTGGTGCCGGCCGCCCTGACATGACGGGTGCGAAGGCGGCGACCGCGCGCCGGCATTTTCGTGAGCCGGAGTTGAATCCGAGCGCGACGGGCAACGAAGGGTTGGTTGTGCCAAGCCCGCGAGTTTGCTTCGGTTGAGCCGATGCGCCCAGGGCGCTTCCCATCAGCGACAGCCCGCAACGACAACGATTGGAGAGGATTCGGCATGCGAACGCGTTCCTGGTTGGCGGCCGCCGCTGCCGTTCTTCTGTGCGCAGCCCCTGCCGCTGCGCAAGACTGGCCCTCGCGGCCGGTCACCGTGGTGGTGCCATTCACCGCAGGCACGACCAGCGACGTGATCGCACGCGGCCTGCTCGCACATTTGCAGACCGCGCTCGGCCAGCCTTTCATCGTCGACAACCGCAGCGGCGCGGGCGGCAATATCGGCGGTGCCGTCGCCGCCAAGGCTGCGCCGGATGGTCATACGCTGTTCTTCGCGACCACGGGGCCGGCCGCGCTGAACCAGCTCATGTACAAGGAGATGCCGTTCGCCCCGCAGCGCGATTTCGAGCCGGTCGTCATCGTCGGAAAGGCGCCGATCATCTTCGTCGCAAAGACCACGGCGCCATTCTCGACGCTCAAAGGATTGATCGACTATGCGAAGGAAAACCCCGGCAAGCTGACGGCCGGATTTCTCGGCAACGGCACGCTCGGGCATATCGCCAGCGAGCTCGTGCAAACCCGCACCGGCGTGAAGTTTGAACAGATCCGCTATCGCGGCAGTCCGCAGCTGGTAACGGACCTGATCTCGGGCAACATCGATATCGGACTGGATACGACGGCGGCCTACGCACCGCTGGTCCAGGAGGGCAAGGTCAAGGCGCTGGCGATCGCCGGCAGCAAACGCTGGTCGAAATTGCCGGACGTGCCGCTCGCCTCCGAGGCGGGCCTGCCGAAGTTCCAGGCGAGCGTCTGGTACGCGATCCTGGCCCCGACCGGCACACCGCCCGATGTCGTCGCCAAGCTCAACGCGGCGACCAACGACTACATCAAGACCGCAAAGGCGCAGGAATTCCTCGAGACCCTCGGCGTCGAATCCGCGGGAGGGACGCCCGCCGACGCGAAGGCCTTCATTGCCGCCGAGATCGAGACATGGTCGCCGATCATCAAGGCAGCCAATATTTCGTTCTGACGGCGACGTGCTACGGAGTGGCGCTATTGCGCCACCTCCGCGAGCTGGCGGCAATACTGTGCAAGCCGACGCGTATCCAGGTTGGTCACGCCGAGCAGGAGACCCTGCCATGGAGGTGATTGGACGCACCATTGAGAGAGGGGCGATGGAGCCAAGCCGAACGCGCGGGCGCGGCCGGCGATCTCCACGTCCGACAGAGCGGCGGTTATCGAGACAATGACGGACAAGCCGGCGGTGGCTTCGACTTTCAGCGACTCCGACCCGACCCGTGCGAGGCCGTCGAGCAGGGCCTGCCGCCGCGAGGCGTAGAGGCGCTTCATGCGCCGCAGATGCCGAATATAGTGCCCCTCGCGCAGGAACTCGGCCACCGCGCCCTGGAGCGCGAGCGCTGGAGCCGGCGCCAGGCAGGCGCATACGTCAGCGAACCGGCCAGTCAGTTCGATCGGCGCAACGACGAACCCGAGGCGCAGAGCCGGGCTGATCGTCTTGCTGAAGCTGCCGATATGCACGACCCGACCGCCGTGATCGAGCGAAGCGAGTGCTGGAGCCGCCCGGCCGGTCAGCTGCAGCTCGCTCAGATAATCGTCCTCGACGATCCAGGCGCCGCTGCGCCGTGCCCAGGCGAGCAGCGCAAGCCTGCGGCTCAGCGACATCGTCATCCCGAGCGGCGCATGCTGGCCTGGCGTGACGATCGCCAGCGCTGCGTCATTCGCGCCGCGGACGGCGGAAGCGACATCCAGGCCTTCGGCGTCGACGCGAACGGCCGTTACGGTGATGCCGGCCAGGTCGAGCGCTTTGCGCGTGATCGGGAAACTCGGATCCTCGATCAAGGCGCGCGATCCTTCGACCTGCAGCGCGCGCACCGCCAGACCGAGCGCCCCGGCATAACCTGCCGTGATGAACACTTCGGCCGGACTGCACCGAAGACCCCGTGCAATCCCGAGATAGGCCGCGATCTCCTTTCGCAACTGCGGATCGCCCCGGGGATCGGGATAGCTCACCGGCGCGGCCGCGGCCCGCCGCGCCGCTCGCGCCAGGACGCGCGACCACAGCTTGAACGGAAAGGCGTCTTGTGAGGGCACGCCCATCTGGAAGGGCAGGGGCGCCGTTCCATAGCTATGGAAAAGCTCCGGCAGGGGCGGCGCGTCCGGCGACCACAAGGGGCCCGACGATGGCGACGGACGCTCGGCGACGCGGGTGCCCGCCGCGCCGGCGCCGACCGCGAACTGCTCGTCGATGAGGCGCTGGTATGCGACGCGGATGGTGCCGCGCGAGACGCCGAGCTGAGCGGCCATGTCACGCCAGGAAGGAAGCTTTGCTCCCGGGTCCAGCCGTCCCGTTTCGATGGCGTCGCGGACCGCCCGGTAGATCTGCGCCGCCAGCGGCGTCCTTGCGGCGCGGTCGAGATCGATGGGCAGGGTGGCCATGGCGCAATGGTACAGTCATTTCCGCTAATCTTGGTCCTGTTTCATGACGGAAGGCGGCAACACCTACGGCCCAAGCCGCGTGGGAAGCGCTCGGTTTCCCTGGCGCCGGCCCTGACCGAGGAGGACATCATCGTGAAGGCGATCGTGGTGACGGACCAGAATGCGGGAACGGCCGGGATGAAGCTGGCGCAGCGGCCCGAGCCGCAGGCGGCGATC
>DATEKY010000139.1:0-2485 GCA_035277225.1 Xanthobacteraceae bacterium | reverse complement strand
TTGAGCCAGCCGTTCTCGGTGATCTCGTTCTCGAGCTGCCCCGGGGCCCAGCCCGCATAGCCGAGCGCGAGCACCGCGCTGCGCGGGCCTTGTCCCTGCGCGATCGCCTTCAGGATATCGAGCGTCGCGGTGAGGCAGATGCCGTTGTCGATCGGCAAGGTCGAGTTCTCGATGAAGAAATCGGCCGAATGCAGCACGAAGCCGCGGCCGGTCTCGACCGGGCCGCCTTTCAGCACCTTCACGTCCGCCTTCGGCGGCAGCTCGATCAGGTCCTTCGCCGGGATGACGTCGAGCTGAACCAGCAGGTCGGGGAACTTGATGTTGCTGGCCGGCTGGTTGACCACGATGCCCATCGCGCCCTCGGAGGAGTGCGCACACACATAAATGAGGCTGCGGGCGAAACGCTCGTCGCGCATCGCCGGCATCGCGATCAGCATTTGTCCATCGAGATAGCCGCGCTTCGGGCCGCCCTTTTTCGCCGCGCGGATGCTGGATGCGGGTTTCATGGGTCCAAGTTACTCCCTTCGCCGATTCATGGGAATGGAAACTTGCGGGGCTCCGTTCACGACGAATTCAGTGGTGCGCGACCCGCGCTGCCACTAAATCGTTCACATGTCGCCCAAAATCCACGCGCACGCAGCGATCATCGTGGCCGCCAATCTTGTTGTCACGGTGGCGGCTGCGCGCCCGGCGGTTGCAGCCGACGCCTCCGCCTGGGACGGCGATCAGCGCGCCGCGGTGCGCCTCATCGCCGGCGCACAGCGCGGCGCGCTGCATCACGCCGGTATCGAGATCAGGCTCGCGCCGGGCTGGAAGACCTATTGGCGCTACCCGGGCGACTCCGGCATTCCGCCGCGCTTCGACTTCTCGAATTCGACGAATGTGAAGTCGGTGACGGTGCGCTATCCCGCGCCGCATCGGCTCACCGACGAGAGCGGCACCTCGATCGGTTACAAAGGGGGCGTGGTGTTTCCGCTCGACATCGTGCCGCAGAATGCCGCGCAGCCGGTCATGCTGGCGGTGAAGGCCGACTATGCGGTCTGCGAGAAGATCTGCATTCCGGCCGAAGGCAAGGCGGAGCTCTCCGTCACCGGCAAGCCGTCCGCGCAGGATGCATCGCTGAAGCAGCACGACGATCTCGTCCCGGTGGCGGCGAAGATCGGCGCGGCAGAGCCGCTCGCCGTGCGTGCGGTGAAGCGCGAGAACAAGCGCATCCTCGTCGACGTCGCGGCGCCGGGCGCGATCGAGCTGTTCGCCGAAGGTCCGGCGGCGGACTGGGCGCTGCCGGTCCCGGCGCCGGTCGATGGGGCGCCGACGGGCCAGCAGCGTTTCGCGTTCGAACTCGATGGGCTGCCCCCCAATACCAGGCCTGACGGCGCGATCTTGACGCTGACGGCGGTCTCGGGCGGGCGAGCGATCGAGGTTCCCTACCGTCTCGACTAAGGCGCTGAAGTCGCCTAATGATCCCTGCCCATTTCAGAAACCAGCCCAACGAGAGGACGTATCATGGCCATCAAGGTCGGCGACCGTTTGCCCAGCGCGACATTCATGACGATGACGGCGGACGGCCCGAAGCCGCAATCGACCGATGACATCTTCAAGGGCAAGAAGGTGGTGCTGTTCGCGGTGCCCGGCGCCTTCACGCCGACCTGCGACAAGAACCATCTGCCGGGCTTCGTGACCAATGCCGACAAGATCAAGGGCAAGGGCATCGACACCATCGCGGTCACCGGCGTGAACGACGTGTTCGTGATGAACGCCTGGAAGAAGTCGAGCGGCGCGGAAGGCAAAGTCGAGTTTCTCGCCGACGGCAGCGCGAATTTCGCCAAGGCGCTCGGGCTCAGCATCGATCTCGGCGAACGCGGTCTCGGCACCCGCTCGCAGCGCTACAGCATGGTGGTCGACGACGGCGTGGTGAAGGCCCTCAACGTCGAGGACGCGCCCGGCAAGGCCGACATTTCCGGCGCGGAGAATCTGCTCAAGGGACTGTAATTCCACTCCTCACTGTGGGGAGCCCGCCGGAGCTTTGGCGAGACGCCCGCGACGCTGATGTGCCGCGGGCTCTTTCTTTGCATGGGGTTGTTTTTCAACCTTTCGGGCAGCCGCCGCGCGTGAGTCATGGCCGGGCTTTCGCCCGGTTCACTCGCCCCACTTCGGCCCATAGTTAATCGGCATTTAACTAAAATTCGCCCTAATGGCGGCACGCGTGTTTGCGAGCAAGCTGCGCTCGAGTTCCAGTATTGTTGCGTGCGAGTACGAGTCGAATGACATACGGCGTCGGGACACCCTGCGATTCTGCGACCTATGACGAATATCAGGCTCAAAACGCCCTTCCTCAGACTCTGTTCGGCAGCGTAGCGCTCGCCGTCATCGCGTCCGCTTGCGCCTGGACGCTCTACGCCAATCTCGCCGGCACCGAGCACAACGCGATTGTGGCCGGGCCGACCGTGACGATCGCAACCGCGCGGCCCGCGCCCGCCGTGGC
>DATEKY010000138.1:0-4805 GCA_035277225.1 Xanthobacteraceae bacterium | reverse complement strand
TCGACGCGGATGATGTAGCCCGGAAACGTCAGCACCGTCCCCCAGATCGTGCCGTCCTGCGGGTTGACGCCGATGCCGTAGAACGCGCCGACGATGCGCTTGTCCTTGGCGGGATCGAGCGGCTGGTTCGGCTCGACCCATTCGTCGCGCTTGCCGTTGCCGTTGGTGTCGATGACGATCGGCGTCCAGCCTTGCGCCTTGGCCTCGTCGCCGGTCTCCTCGAACACCTTGCGGTCGAGCCAGCCAAGCGCGCCGCTGCCCGGCCCGCCCGCGCTCAGCCACAGCGTATTGTTCGCGTCCTCGGCGAAGACGAGATGATGGGTCTGGTAACAGGTGCGGATCAGCGTGGTCTTGCCGCTCTTCGGCTCGACCATCGCGAGATGCCGCGTCGAGCTCTCCATCGGGAAGACTTTGGCCGACGGATGATCCGAGCCCTTGCGGCAGAAGTCGGGGTTCTGCGCCGGGCCGACGCGCGAGGTGAACCAGACCTGGCCCTTCTCGTCGTACATCGGGTTGTGCGTCGAGGTCTGGCTGTCCCAGATCACCTCGTCGCCCCAATAGGGCGACGGCGCCATCGGGTCGTCCTTCGACGACGGCGTCTTCGGATCGCGCACCGGCATGCGCAGCGTGGTCGCCTTGTGGTTCACCGGATCGAGGATCGGGACCAGGTCGGTGCTGTTCTCCACCGCGCCGTAGATCAGCCCGTTGGGATTGAGCGTCGGCTTGCGTTTGTCGGTCGCGCTGATGTCGTGGAGATAGTGCTTCGGGTCGGAGAAGTCCCACTGCGTGATGACGACGTTGCGCTCCTTGCCCTGCGGGCGCGGCGGCTTCGCGGCGGGCAGCTCGCCGGCCGCGACGCGGTCGGTCCAGTCGGCGAACAGATTGAGCGCACGCTTCGTATCGATGCGGCCGATCGCGGTCGCCATGTTGTTCATGGCCTGGCCGGACAGGAGGCGCCGCGCCCAGGCATCCTCGCTCTTCATGTCGGCGAACACCGACGGGATGGTGCGCGTCGCCTTGCCGCCGAGCGCGTGGCAGCCGTAGCAGCCGTTGGTCTTGGTGACGTTCAGCCACTCGGCCTGCGTCTTGGCGTTGCCGAGCGGGAAGTCCTGCGCGGCGGGCGTCTTGAGCATCGAATACCAGTAGATCGCCGGATAGCGCTCGGCCGCATCTTTTGGTGTCGCCGCAGTCGCGGTGATGTTGACGGTCCGGCCCGGCTCGCTTTTGACCTTGGCGGAATCGTTCAGGCCATAGCCGCGCGCGAACACCTCATAGTTGGCCTTCGGCAGCTCGGGGATGAGGTAGCGGCCCTGATCGTCGGTCACCACGCTCTTGATGAAGCGCGTCGGCAAATCGGTGGTCTCGGCGATCACCCAGACGCCGGCCTCGGGCCCGTTCGGACCCATCACCACGCCGCCGATATTGTCGCTGCCGATTTGCTGCGCACTTGCGGGAGCTGTGGCGATTCCGACCGCCGCCACGCTCGCAAAAAGAAACTGTTTGAATGTCACGTCGCCCTCCTGCCGTCGCCAAACCCAGGATGCGCCCGGGGCCGTGCGGCCCCGGTGTCTCTCTTTCGTCTCCGTTACTTCGCCAGCGGATCCGGCCGCACCTGGATGTGCACCGCCATCGGGCGCGCACCCTTGCCGAGCTCATTGAGCCACGGCGTGCGGTCGCCGGTCGCGCTCCACAGCCCGCGGCCTTTCCAGCCGGCATTCGGATCGTCGATGCGCGCGTCGAGGCCCTTGGCGTAGTAGCCCATCGGGTACGGCACCCGCATCAGGATCATCTTGCCGTCCTTGAAGGCGACGAAGCCGTCCTGCAGGTTTGCGGTCGAGATCGGGATGTTGTCGCCGAGGCCGACCGCGTTGTGATGGTCGACCCAGGTGTAGTAGCTCGCCTCGGCGCTGCGATCGCCGGTGTCGTCGAAGCCCGGCCCCGGATACTTGTGCAGCGTGAAGCCTTCCGGACAGTGGTTGCCGGTCGCGTTCGGGCCGTTGAGCGGGCCCTTGCACTTCCGCCGGTCGAACGCGATCAGGTGGCCGGCCGAGCCCGAGCCCCAGAGCACGCCGTCGGCGCCGATGTCGCCGCCGCGCACGCCGACCGCTTCCTTCGGCAGGGCGTAGAACTCGCTCAGTTTCGTTTTGGGATCGAAGCGCAGGAAGCCCGCCGTTCCGGCGAAGGTGCCCGACGTGTACCAGACCGAGCCGTCGGTCGGATGCGGCATCACGGCGTACGGGCCGGAGCCGGGATTGAAGCGCGTATCCTTGCCCTCTTCGGATTTGCCGGGCTCGGCAAACTCGTCAAGCTTGCCGTTGCCGTTGCTGTCGAGCACGAACGGGAACCAGCCGACCGCCTTCTGCGCGTCGCCGGTCTCATCCCACACTTTCGTATTCACCCAGCCCGCGACCGGACCGCTGCCCGAGAGCCACAACGTGTTGTCGGCGTCGTAGCCGAACTGCGGATGATGCGTGCCGAAGCAGGTGTCGATGAACGAGTACTTCTGTGTCTTCGGGTCGAGCACCGCGACCTGACGCGGCGAGCGGTCGATCGGGAACACTTTCGCGGAGGGATGATCCGAGCCCTTCTTGCACCAGGCCGGATTGTCCATGCCGCGCACCGTCGCGGCGAGCCAGACGCGGCCTTGGCCGTCGAACATCGCGTTGTGCTGGTTCGCCCTGGTGTCCCACAGCACCGTGTCGCCCCAATAGGCCGACGGCGTGGTCGGCGTGATCGCACCGGCATGGCCCGGTCCGAGCGAGACCGGCATGTTCGGATCGGCGACCGGCATCTTGAAGGTCGTGACCTTGTGGGTCTTCGGATCGAGGATCGGCATCAGGTCGGTCGAGTATTCCGGCGCACCGTAGAGAAGCCCGCCGGCATTGACCGTCGGCTTGCGCCGGTCGGACGAGATCAGGTCGTGCAGGTATTTGTCGGGCGTCGACCAGTCCCACGTCGTCACGACGAGATTGCGCTCGATGCCGGACGGCCGCTGCGGCTTGTGCTTCGGCACCTCGCCTTTCGCGACGCGGTCGGTCCAGTCGCCGAAATACTTGTACGGCACGCCGCCGAGCTGACCGGCGAGGCGATTGGTCATCATCTCGCCGGACTGGCCGGCGGAGGTGCGGCGGATCCAGGCATCGCCGCCTGAATCGAACTTGCCGAACTGCGCCGGGATCGTGCGCGTGGATTCCTGGCCGAGCTGGTGGCAGCCGACGCAATCGACATTGTTCATGCGCTGCAGCCAGACGTCGCGCGTGATGTTCTTCGGGATGTCGGTGTGACCGCCGAAGTCCGCCGCCGGCGGAATCTTCATCATCGTGTACCAGTAGATCGCCGGATAATAATGCGCGGCCGACTTCTCGTCGGGCGCCTTCACGGCGGCGTGGTTGAGGATGTTGCCGGGCTTGACGCGCAGCTTCGGCGAGTCGACCAGCCCATAGCCGCGCACCCAGACCTGATAGTTGGCGACCGGCAGGTCGGGGATCACGTAGCGGCCTTGATCGTCGGTGACGACGCTGCGGGTGAAGCGCGTCGGCAGGTCGGTGGTCTCGGCGATCACCCAGACGCCGGCTTCCGGCCCGCTCGGACCGGTGACGACGCCGCCGATGTCGTCGGCATCGATCGCGACCGCCGCGGGCTGCGCGCACAGCGACGCGGGTGACGCGAAGGCGAGCGCGATCGCCGCGACGCCGAGATACAATGCTCTCCTGGTGCCGGTTGTCCTGGTGCCCATGGTGTTTCCTCCCGCCGGCCCTTTGCGTGTTCAACGCTTGTGCGGGCGCGCAATGCGCCGCGGGGTCCGGATGCAACCATAATTCTCCTCGCGCCGTCCCCACGGGTCAAACGCTTTCGCGCCGAGGCTGCTTTGCGTTTTCGTGCGATGAAAGTCGGAGAACTGCGACAATCAGTGCCAGCGTGGCCGCCAGGACCGGCGGCGGCGCACGTCGCCGTCCGCTAAGCGTCGACCGGCACCCGAACCGCATCCCACGCCGTCGCGCGGATCGAGGACCAGGCCGGACGATCGAACTCCCGTTGCAGGCCGTCGAGGATCGCGTGGGTCGGGAGCTGCGAGCAGCCGATGAAGAGCGCGTCGCAATCGCCTCCCATCGTGGTCCGCGCAAGGTCGCGGACCTGCTCGGCGGTGATGCGTCCGAGCGCCGCGACATCCGGCGCGCGGAATGTTTCGAGGCGGACAACCTCGATCCCGCCGTCGGCGAGGAAGGCGACCAGTTGGTCGTTCACGGCATCGTGGTACGGCGTGACGACGGCGACGCGCTTGGCGCGATCGTGCTGCAGCGCGCTGACCATCGCACGTGCGGTCGTGACGACCGGCAGTCCGGTTGCCTCCGACAGCATGGCGGAAAGTTGGGCGTCGCCGGACGGCCCCGAGATAAAGCCGGCCGCCGTGCAGCCATAAGCAATCAGATCGGCTTCGCCTTTGCCGAAATGCTCACGCGCCAGCGCAATCGCGCTGTCCCGATAGGCGGGTATCGTTTCGGCGGTCAGCAAGCCCGGGCCGCGCGGGATCTTGACCGTCGTCACGGTGGACCCGGCCGGCAGCCAGGCCAGCAACTCGCCTTCCATGGTGGTGTTGTTCGCCGGCACCATCAGGCCCGCGCGGATCGGCGTCGGCGAAAATGTGTCGGTCATCGTATTCATTGTGCTCTCGCCGGCCAGCCCATCTGCGCAGCCTTGAGGACAGGCCGCGTGATCGCATGCGCCGCCTGTCGTACGCCTTTCGCCAGCGGCCGCCAATGCAGGGCGCGCAACTCGCCGAAGACGTGCGGCAAGCGCGCCCAGGT
>DATEKY010000137.1:0-3337 GCA_035277225.1 Xanthobacteraceae bacterium | reverse complement strand
GCAGGCGCTCCTGCTCGTAGGCGGCCAGTGCGTGCATCGGATGTTCGGCGCGCTTGAGCCAATCGCCCAAAGCGCGTGCATCGAGGATCGCCTGCGAGGCGCCGTTCGAGCCGACCGGATACATCGGGTGCGCGGCGTCGCCGAGCAGCGTGACGCGCCCGTGCGACCAGCGCGGCAGCGGATCGCGGTCGCACAGCGGATATTCCCAGAACTCGCCCGTCGCCTCGATCAGGTGACCGACGTCGACATAGGGCAGGCGGAAACGCCGCAGGTGCGGGCCCAAATCTTCCCAACGCCCGGGTCGTGACCAGTCTTCTTTCGCTGGCGGCGCGCCGCCAGTTGAGACCTTCGCCATCACGGCCCAGTTGGTGAGACGGCGGTCCGGCGCGCTGCCGGCCGCGATCGGATAGAGCACGAACTTCGCCTCCATCCCGCCTGCGATCGCCATCGAGCGGCCGGTGCGGAATTGCGGCCAGTCGACTGCCCCGCGCCACAGCATCGTGCCGTTCCAGTGCGCCGGCCCTTCGTTTGGGAACAGCGTCTCGCGCACGAACGAGTGGATGCCGTCGGCGCCGATCAGCACGTCACCGCGCGCGGTCGCGCGGTGCGAGCCGCTGCGGTCGAAGAAATAGGCGGTGACGCCCGAGTCGTCCTGCTTGAACGAACCCAGGCGATGTCCGAGATGGAAGCGGCTCTCGCCGAGCCGCGCGCGTGCCGCCTGATAGATCACGCCCTGCAGGCGGCCGCGATGGATCGAGAATTGCGGCACGTCGAAGCCCGCATCGGTGCCGCGCAGTTCGTGCCAGATCTCCTGGCCGAAGCGGTTCAGGTAGAACAGCTCGTAGGTACGGATCGCCACCGCATCGAGCCGCTCCAGCAGGCCGAGCTCCTTCAGCTCCTTGATGGCGTGCGGCAGCGTGTTGATGCCGACGCCGAGCTCGCGGATGCCGTCGGCCTGCTCGTACACCTCGCAGTCGATGCCGCGCGCATGCAGCATCAACGCGGTGGTCAGCCCGCCCACGCCTCCGCCCACGATGATCGCCTTCATGCACGCACTCGACGCTATTCCGGGCGCATTTGTGGCCTACGTGGAACTACCGATCAACCGCAGGCCGCCCATACGGTTAGCGGGGTTTACGAACGCGCACCGGCGGCGGTAAATGACCCCGGAATTGGGCAGGAAACGCGAATGACACGGCCGTTAACGCTGTTCGACAAGCTCTGGACGCCGCACGAGATTTTGAAGGCCGACAACGGCCTTTCGTTGATGTGGGTGGACCGGCATTACGTCCACGAGGGCTCGTTCCAGGGCTTCGACAAGGTCGAGGCGCGCGGCGAGAAGGTCGCACGGCCGGACCTGACGTTTGGCATCGCCGACCATTACGTACCGACATATTCGCGCAACCGCCCGATCGCCGATCCCTCGCTCGCCAACATGGTGCGGCAGATCCAGGAGAACACCGCAAAGCACGGTATCATGCTGATGGGCCTGGACGACCCGCGCCAGGGCATCGTGCATGTGGTCGGGCCGGAGCAGGGGCTGACCATCCCGGGCCTCTTGATCGTGTGCGGCGACAGCCACACCGCGACGCACGGCGCGCTCGGCTCGATCGCGATCGGCATCGGCGCCTCGGAAGTGAGCCACGTGCTGCTGACGCAGACCTTCTGGCAGAAGAAGCCGAAGCGCATGCGCGTGACGGTCGACGGCAGATGCGGCCCCGGCATCGGCGCCAAGGACATCGCGCTCTCGATCATCGCGAAGATCGGCACCAACGGCGCGCAGGGCCATGCGGTGGAATATGCCGGCCGCGCGATCCGCGCGCTGACGATGGAAGGGCGCCTGACGCTGTGCAATCTCGCGATCGAGGCGGGCGCGCGCACCGGCATGGTGGCACCGGACGAGACAACGTATGCGTATGTGAAGGGCCGGCCGTTCGCCCCGAAGGGCGCCGACTTCGACCGCGCGGTCGCGGTGTGGCAGCAGCTGCCGAGCGATCCGGATGCCGAGTTCGACACGGAGGTTTCGCTCGACGCCAGCGCGATCGCGCCGGTGGTCACCTGGGGCACCAGCCCGGAGGACACGTTGCCGATCGACGGCGCGGTGCCCGATCCGGCCCAGCTCGACGATCCGGCGCGCGCGCAGCAGGTGCAGGGCGCGCTGGACTATATGGGCCTCTCGCCGCGCCAGAAGCTGACCGACATCCGTGTCGATCGCGTGTTCATCGGCTCGTGCACCAATGCGCGCATCGAAGACCTTCGCGCCGCAGCCGCGGTGCTGTCGGGACGCAAGGCGAAAGTGCCCGGCCTCGTCTCCGCCGGCTCCACCATGGTGAAGCATCAGGCCGAGCAGGAGGGGCTCGACAAGATCTTCACCGAAGCGGGTCTCACCTGGGCGGAAAGCGGCTGCTCGATGTGCCTCGGGCTCAACGGTGACATCGTGCCGCCGGGCGAGCGCTGCGCCTCGACCACCAATCGCAATTTCCGCGGCCGGCAAGGACCGGGCGCGCGCACGCACCTGATGTCGCCCGCGATGGTCGCGGCGGCCGCTGTCACGGGCCATCTCGCCGACGTGCGCCCGATGCTCGCCGGGAGGGCGTGATGCAGCAGTTCAAGATGCAGCCGTTCAAAAAGCTCGACGGCGTCGCGGTGTCGCTGCGACGTGACAACGTCGATACCGATCAGGTCATCCCGGCGCGCTATCTGAAGGTCCCGCGCGCCGAAGGGCTGGGCGACACGCTGTTCCGCGACCTGCGCTACGACGCGAACGGCAATCTGCGTCCGGACTTTCCCCTCAACGATCCGGCGCGCAAGGGCGTCAGCGTGCTGATCGGTCGCAAGAATTTTGGCGTCGGCTCGTCGCGCGAGGCGGCGGTCTACGCGCTGGTCGACTACGGCATCCGCTGCGTGGTCGCGACCAGCTTCGGTGACATCTTCGCCGGCAATGCGGTGAACAACGGTCTGGTGGCGGCGATCGTCACCGCGGAAGACATCGAGAAGCTGCTCTCCGCCGTCGAGCAGACCGGCCGCGCCGAGGTCGACCTCGAGGAGCAGACCATCAAGTCGGGCAACTACGTGGTGCCGTTCACCATCGATCCGGCGCGCAAGGTGCGCCTGCTCAACGGCTGGGACGATCTCGATCTGACCAAGCAGTACGCGAGAGAGATCGAGGCTTTTGCCGCGAAGGACAAGGCTGCCCGGCCCTGGGCCGTGCCGGCGGGTTAGCTTTCGCCGCAAGCGCGATGCCTGTTAATGCGCCCTCTCCCCTTGTGGGAGAGGGCTATTCAGACATTTCAACAAATTCGAATGGGAGAGGGGTACCCCTCTCCCATTCTTTGTC
>DATEKY010000136.1:0-4339 GCA_035277225.1 Xanthobacteraceae bacterium | reverse complement strand
GGTATCCTTCATGATCGTCCCGTCGACCTTGAGCCGGCCGGCCGCCACCGCCTCGTCAAGCTCCGAGATCGTGAGCCGCGCCTTGGTGACCGCGATGCTCGGGCGGATATCGACGCCTTCGCCGATCTCCTGACGGAAGTCCTCCGCGACGCGGTGGCCCCACGGGTCGAGCGACACGATCCGTCCCGGCTCCGACCATTGCGGGAACGGTCCGACGTCGACCACCGGCGACGTGTTGGTGAGGTCGGGCCTCGCGATCGGGCTCAAGGCGCCGGACGACACCGCGAGCGCGCGATAGAGCGCATAGGAGCCGCCATGCGCGCCGATCGCGTTGCGGTCGACGCCGGCATTGACGGTGCCGACCACCGGTCCGCGCTCGCGCGCCGAAGCGGCGCCCCAGGCGATCGGAAAGCGTGTCGCGATGCCTCCCCGGCCCGGATGGGAGGTGAGGCGAATGTGAGTGCCGCGGTTCTGTTTGGTCATCGTTCTCGCGCCGTGCGGCGCCCCAAAAGCAATAAACCCCCCGCGCGACATTTGCCGAACGAGAGGCCCTGACTTCGTTGACCGGAATATGGGGCAGAAACGGCGAAAAATCAAGCCTTTGCGGCTGCCACCAGCGCCCGGGCGAGCTTGCCGATCTCGGCCGCCGGGCGGCCTGGCTTGTACAGCGCCGAGCCGATGCCATAGCCGGACGCGCCGGCCTCGGCGTAGCTGCGGATATTCTCCACGCCGACGCCGCCGACCGCGAGCAGCAGCGTGTCGGGGGCAAACACCGCGCGCCAGGCCTTGAACACCGCGGGCGGGATGATTTCCGCCGGAAACAGCTTCAGCCCATCGGCACCGGCTTTCAGTGCGGCGAACCCCTCCGACGGGGTCATCACGCCGGGAAGCGACGCGAGCCCAGTGGCTTTGGTGGCCCGCACCACATCGGCGTCGAAGTTCGGCGCGACGACGAGCTGGCCGCCTGCCTCCTTCACGCGCGCGACGTCGCGCCCCTCCAGCACCGTTCCGGCGCCGACCAGCGCGTGATGGCCGTGGCGCGCGGCAAGGCGAGCGATGCTCTCGAACGGCTGCGGCGAGTTGAGCGGCACCTCGATCACGGTGACACCCACCTCGATCAGCGCATCACCGATGGCGTCGATCTCATCGGGCTTCACGCCGCGCAGGATCGCAACGATCGGGCAATAGGAAAGCGCGGCACGCAGGTCCATGCTTTTGCTCCTAAATCAATCCGGCGGCGCGCGCGATGCGGAAATGTCCGGCGGACACACAATCGTCGGGCGCGAGTGTGCTGTGATGGCCCAGCAGGCGCAGCGCATCGGCGTAGCGTTGCGCCAGTGCCGGGCTCGCGATGATCGTCACGGCGCCTGTCGTTTGCCGCGTCGCCTCCGCGACCTCGGCGCCGATGAGAAGTCCGCTGAGATAATCCGAAAGCGCGGCGCCCGGCACCCTGTCCATCAGCCCATAGGTGCGCGTCGCGAACATGCGGTTGAGCAGCGCACCGGCGCTGCCGACCGCGGCGCCCTCCCGCACGCCGCGCGCGAAGCCGTCCGCGTCCGCTCCCGCGGTCATCAGGCGACCAAGGATGGTGTGATCCTTCAGCGCGCCGAACACCTCGCCGGTCATGAAGGTGCGGAACGAGACGATGCCGCCGCCGCTCACCCGCGCCCACTTTGAATGCGTGCCGGGTAGCAGGAACAGGCCGTCGTCACGCCCCGACAGCGCGAGCACGCCGAAAATCTGCGTCTCCTCCCCGCGCATCACGTCGGGCATGCCGTCGTTCTCGGTCGAGAGGCCCGGCATGAGGGCAATCGTGCGGCCGCCGTGCTCGATCCTCGCCAGTGCTTTCGCGATATCGTCCGCGCCCGCCGGACAACGCGCATACGGCGCTTCCTTCCAGCCTTGCCGGCTGCCGATCATGCCGGAGAGCATGATCGGCAACGTGGCGTCCCATCCGCCGATCATCGTGTCGAGCGCGGCGCCGAAAGCCTCATTCTCGACTTTGAGGATGCCGGGCCCGTCCGTCACGCGCTCCAACACCTTCCCATCCGCGCCGATCAGATAGGCGCGGCATGACGTCGTGCCCCAGTCGAGGCCGATGAGGGTGCTCATGGGCGATCAGGCGCTCGCGAGTCCCCGCTTTTCGAGCAGCGCATCGACGGTCGGCATGCGGCCGCGGAACGCCGCGTAGGCCTCCGCCGGGTCGCGCGCGCCGCCCGCCGCGTAGACGTGGTCGCGCAGGCGCTGCGCCGTCGCAGGATCGAACACGTCGCCCGCCTCCTCGAACGCCTTGAAGGCGTCCGCGTCGAGCACCTCGGACCACAGATAGCTGTAGTAGCCGGCGGCGTAGTGATCGCCCGAGAAGATGTGCTGGAAGTGCGTCGGCCGGTGGCGCAGCACGACCTCCTCCGGCATCTGCATGCGCTCGCGCGTTTCCGCCTCGACCGCATGCGCGTCCTTCGCGCCGCCGAGGTGAAAGTCGAGATCGGCGTAGGACGAGCCGAGATATTCGCTCGTCGCATAGCCCTGATTGAAGGTGCGCGAGCGGATCAGCCGTTCCATCAAGGCCTGCGGCATGACCTCGCCGGTTTTGTAGTGGCGCGCGAAGCGCGTCAGGATTTCCGGACGGTCGAGCCAGTGCTCATAAAGCTGCGAAGGGAGCTCGACGAAGTCCTGCAGCACGCCGGTGCCGGAGATCATCGGATAGGTCACCTCCGACATCAGCCCGTGCAGCCCGTGACCGAACTCGTGGAACAGGGTGCGAGCGTCGTCGAACGAGAGCAGCGTCGGCTCGCCGTCCGCGCCCTTGTTGAAGTTCATCACGTTGAGCACGAGCGGGCGGATCTCGCCGCCGAGCCTTTCCTGGTCGCGCAGCGATGTCATCCAGGCGCCGCTGCGCTTCGAGGGCCGCGCGAAATAGTCGCCGAAGAACACACCGATGTGGCGCCCATCCGCGGCGCTTACCTCCCAGACGCGCACGTCGGGGTGATAGACCGGCACGTCGTGGCGCGGCGTGAATGAGAGCCCGAACAGGCGGTTCGCGGTGTAGAAAGCGGCCTCGATGATGCTGTCGAGCGGCAGATACGGCTTGATCTCGCTCTCGTCGAGATCGTAGCGCGCCTTGCGCAGCTTCTCGGCGAAGTAGCGCCAGTCCCACGGCGCCAGCGCGAAGTTGCCGCCCTCGGCCGCGACCACGTTCTGCAGCGCCTCGCGCTCCTCGCCGACGCGGCGCCGTGCCGGCGCCCACACCGCATCGAGCAGTCCGGTCACGGCGGCGGGCGTCTTCGCCATCGTGTCGTCGAGCTTGTAGTGCGCGAAGCTCGGATAGCCGAGCAGGCGCGCGCGCTCGTCGCGCAGCGCGGTCAGTTCCGCGATCACCGGCTTGTTGTCGGTCTTGCCGCCGTTGTCGCCGCGCGCGATCCAGGCGCGGAACGCCTTTTCCCGCAGCTCGCGGCGGGCGGAGAACTGCAGGAACGGCTCGACGCTGGAGCGGCTGAGCGTGATGGCATGCTGGCCCTTCAGGCCGCGCTCCTCGGCGGCGCCGCGCGCCGCCCCGCGCACGAAATCCGGCAGGCCCGCAAGATCGCTTTCGCCGAGCGGCATCACGTAGGACTGCTCGTCGGCGAGCACGTTCTGCCCGAACGCGGTGCCGAGGCTCGCCAGCCGTTCGCCGATCTCCTTCAGCCGCTGTTTCGCCGCCGCATCCAGTCCCGCGCCGGCGCGGCGGAACATCGCGTGATAGCGCTCCAGCACGCGCGCCTGCTCAGCCGTCAGGCCGAGGCTCGCGGCGCGCTGGTGCACGGCGTCGACCCGGGCAAACAGCCGGTCGTTCAAGTGAATCTCGTTCCAGTGGCGCGACAGCGTCGGCGCCATGTCGCGCTCGATCGCCTGAATCGCCTCGCTGGTGTGGGCACCGGCCAGTACATAGAACACGCTGGACACGCGCGAGAGCACCCGCCCCGACCGCTCCAGCGCCGCCACGGTGTTGTCGAAGTCCGGTTCCGCCGTGTCCGCCGCGATCGCGTCGATCTCGGCGCGGTGCCCGGCCAGCGCCACATCGAAGGCAGGCGCAAAATGCTCCGGCCTGATGTCGCCGAGCGGGGGGCTGTCGAACGGGCCGGTCCATGCGGCAAGCAGCGGATTTGCGGCGGTTTGCGCGGTCATCAGGGCTGAATCTCCAGGTTTCACCGCAATGTAGTGCGTTAACGCAGCCGGGCAAACGGCCTTGATCCGGCCCCTTGTTTCGTATTGATTGCGCGCATGCTCGACGCCACCAACAGCCGACGCGGCACCCGCATCAACTGGACCAACGTGTCCACCGTGCTCTCGGCCGCGATCC
>DATEKY010000135.1:0-3960 GCA_035277225.1 Xanthobacteraceae bacterium | reverse complement strand
TTCGTATCGCTGGACGGAAAGCTTGTCGTGGAGGTCGATGGCGTGACGCACGCGACCGCGGCGGCGATAAAGCGCGATGCGGAACGAACGCGCGCGCTCGAGTCGCTTGGCTTTCTCGTCGTGCGCGTGTCGAACATCGATGTGTACGAGAATCTCGATGGTGTTCTGGAGATGATCGACCGCACGCTGCGGCCACACTGAAGGCGAGTCCCCCTCACCCGGCCGCTGCGCGGCCGACCTCTCCCCAACGGGGAGAGGTCGCACGGAGTTCGCGGCACGCGTTTCAAGCTCACTGCGACTGCCCCTGCTTCTTTCGCTCGCGCATCAGGGCGAGGCGCACGTTCGCGGTGCCGAGCATCAGGATGCCGATCATCAGGCAGAAATAAATCCATTCCTTGCGCTCGATCGGCAGTCCGGCGGAGAAGAGTCGCACCTTGAGAAACCAGACCAGATAGCCCGCCGAAACGACGATCAGCAGCCAGCCGGTGCGCTTCTGCCGGTCGTCGAGGAACTTCACCACTTGTCCCCGAGGTGGTGCGCGACGCTGTCGAGATCCTTGTCGCCGCGCCCGGAGAGGTTGACCACCATCAGGTGGTCCTTCGGCTTGGTACTGGCGATGTCGCCCATGCGCGCGAGCGCATGCGCGGATTCGAGCGCCGGGATGATGCCCTCGAGCCGCGAGCAGAGCTTGAACGCCTCGAGCGCTTCCTTGTCGGTCGCCGAGAGAAACGTGATGCGCCCCATGTCGGCGAGCCACGCATGCTCCGGCCCGATGCCCGGATAGTCGAGCCCGGCCGAGATCGAATGCGCTTCCTGGATCTGCCCGTCGGCGTCCATCAACAGATAGGTGCGGTTGCCGTGCAGCACGCCGGGGCGCCCGCCCGCGACCGAGGCCGCGTGCAGGTTGTCGAGCCCATGGCCGGCCGCCTCGACGCCGTAGATCTCGACGCTGCGGTCATCGAGGAACGGGTGGAACAGGCCCATCGCATTCGAGCCGCCACCGATGCAGGCGATCAGCGAATCCGGCGGGCGGCCTTCGGCCTCCTGCAGTTGCGCGCGCGTCTCGTTGCCGATCACGCACTGGAAGTCGCGCACCATCGCGGGATACGGGTGCGGGCCTGCGATCGTGCCGATGCAGTAGAACGTGTTCGCCACGTTGGTGACCCAGTCGCGCAGCGCCTCGTTCATCGCGTCCTTCAGGGTGCGCGAGCCGGACATCACCGGACGCACCTCGGCGCCGAGCGCCTTCATGCGCATCACGTTCGGGCGCTGCCGGTCGATGTCGACCGCGCCCATGTGGACGACGCACTCGAGGCCGAACTTGGCGCACAGCGTCGCGGTCGCAACGCCGTGCATGCCGGCGCCGGTCTCGGCGATCACGCGCGGCTTGCCCATGCGCTTGGCCAGCATGATCTGGCCGAGCACGTTGTTCACCTTGTGCGCGCCGGTGTGATTGCAATCCTCGCGCTTCAAGTAGATCTTCGCGCCGCCGTAATGCGCGGTGAGGCGCTCGGCAAAATAGAGCGCGGACGGGCGGCCGACATAATCGCGCAGATGGCCGTCCATCTCCTTTTTGAAGGCGGGGTCTTTCTTCGCGTCGTTGTAGGCCTTCTCCAGATCGAGGATGAGCGGCATCAGCGTCTCGGCGACGAAGCGTCCGCCGTAAAGGCCGAAATGCCCGCGCTCGTCCGGACCGGTGCGGAAGGAATTGGGCTGGATGTTCATGCCGGCACCTTAACGCCTCGCGCGGCGCGGATGAAGGCGCGGATTTTCTCGCCGTCCTTCACGCCCGGCGCGCTTTCGACGCCGGAGGATACATCAACCCCGGGCGCGCGGGTAATGCGCAGTGCTTCGGCGACGTTCGCCGGATCGAGCCCCCCGGAAAGCATGAACGGAATTGATAGATGCAGATTCTCGAGCAGGCGCCAGTCGAACGGCTTGCCGAGGCCGCCGGGGCGCGTGGCGTCCTTCGGGGCGCGCGCATCGAACAGCAGGCGGTCGGCGACACGCGTGTAGAGCGGGATCGCGCCGAGGTCGGCTTTGGTTTCGATGGCCAGCACCTTCATGGCGGGCACGCCGAAGCGCTGCTTGATGGCACTGACGCGCGCGGGGCTTTCCTTGCCATGCAGTTGCAGCAGGTCGGGCTGCAGCACGTCGATGATGCTCGCGAGCAGCGCGTCGTCCGCATCGACGGTCAGGGCTACTTTCTCGGCGCGGCCCTTCACGCGCGCTCCGAGCTCACGGGCGGCGTGAAGCGACACGTTGCGCGGGCTGGGCGCGAAGAACACGAAGCCCACCATGTCGGCGCCGGCGTCGAGCGCGACATCGAGGGTTTCAGGCGTGGACAGGCCGCATATTTTGACAAGAACTGACATGGCGGGCGGGGTTCTAGCGCGGTTTAGCGACGGGTCAAAGTCAGGCAATCCCGCGCCACACCAGCATCGCGGCGGCCAGATCCTCGATCGCCGTCCCGACCGACTTGAACAGCGTGATCTGCATGTTGCCGGTGCGGCCTTTGGCCTTGCCCCGGCACAGCTCGAACAGGTCGCCGATAATGTCGTCCTTCTTCAGCACGCCCGACTTCAGCGGCTGCGCGATGTCGCCGCCCTCCTTCGGCGCGCCGGCGCGGGTATCGACGTAGACCCGCGCGCGCTTGACCGCATCGTCGTCCGACTCGCGCATCTTCGGCGTATAGGCGCCGACCAGGTCGAGATGCGCGCCCTTCTTCAGCCACTTGCCGCGCACCAGTGGCGTCGCCGAAAGCGTCGCGCAGGACACGATGTCGGCTTCGCGCACCGCCGCCTCGAGATCGTCGGTCACCTCGACCTCGAGCCCGCCGACCGCCAACGCAAACGCGGCCTGCACGGCGCGACCGCGCGTCCGGTTCCACAGCGTCACGCGCTTGAGCGGCCGCACGCTTGCATGCGCGCGCACCAGGTGCGGCGCAAGCGCGCCGGCGCCGATCATCACGAGGTGCGCGGCATCTTCACGCGCGAGATACGACGCCGCGAGCGCTGACGCACAGGCGGTGCGCCAGGCCGTGAGCACGGTGCCGTCCATCACGGCGAGCGGCTCGCCGGTGTCGCCCGACATCAGCACGTAGCTGCCATAGACCGACGGCTTATCGATCTTGAGATTGTCCGGATAGACGCTGACCAGCTTGCAGCCGACGAGGCGTTCGCCGGAATTGGTCCACGCCGGCATCAGCAACAGTTTGGCCTCGCTGCCGCTCGGTTGCTCGAGCATGTGGGTGTGGCGCAGCGGCGTCGCGATGTCGCTGCGGAAGGCATCGCGCAACGCTTCGACCAGCGCCGGATAGGTCAGCGCGCGGTCGATGTCCCCGGCGGTGACGACGCGCATCAGTTGTCTCTTTGCCCATGATCTTATCCGAAAACCGGTTCCCACTTTTCGGGATCATGCGGCGGACGGGTGTCTGTAGGCGATGGCAGCGATCGACGTTTGCTGCGGCTGCGCTTGCGGTGGCACTTGCGTCTCAAGCCGGCGCCGAAGCGCCGCAGCCTCGACCTGCGCGGCCTTGAGATCGGCCGCCAGCCGGCGCGCGCGACGGCGCCATTTGCGCTGACGGGACCAGGCCGCCGCGCCGCCGACAATCACGCCGACGATCAGCGCTGCCAACAGCACGAGGAACAACGGAGCCGCAGTCGTCAGCATCGGCGGCTCACCCCCGAACGGATCGAGCGCGATCGTCACCGGGCCGCGGTTTGCGACCGCGAACAGCACGATCAGCAGCGCGACCGGAAGAAGGATGAGCACCGTGACGATCTTGCGGATCATGGGCCGCTCCATGAATCGACTTAGCCAGTCTAGAAACAAAGAAGCCCGGCACAAGGCCGGGCATCGCAGGAATGCGCCGCAGCGCGTTACAGCTTGTTCAGCCGCTCGCGCATTTCCTTGCCGGTCTTGAAGAACGGCACGGACTTCTGATCGACCGACACATGC
>DATEKY010000134.1:0-2273 GCA_035277225.1 Xanthobacteraceae bacterium | reverse complement strand
ACTCCAAATTCTTCGCCGGCGGATAGTCGCGCGAGTAGACCGGGTTCTTCAGGAACTCGTCCTTGTTGTAGGTCCAGAACTGGCTCACGTTCGGATAGGTCTTCACAACGGTGTTGACGTACTTGCCGTCCTTCTTCTCGACCTTGCGGATGTAGATGTTGCCGACCACGTTGCCGAGCTCGTCGAAGCTGACCGGGCCGCAGAGCGTGTCCGGCACCTTCGCCCCCTTCAGCGCCTTCATGAACACGTCCTTGTCCTCGATCTTGCCGCCGATCGACTTGACGGCGTGCTCCAGCACCTCGCCACACAGATAGGTCTCGGCCGCGTAGACGCCGGGATCGACCTTGTACTCGCGCTGGATCGTCGCAACGAACTTCTTGTTGATCGGGTTGTCGAGCGAGGCCGAATACCAGCAGCCCGAATAGCAGCCGACGCCGTCCTCGCCCATCTGCTGCAGCACCGACTCGTCGATCGGCGTGAAGCCGCCGACGATGGTGAACTTGCCCTTCAGTCCGTATTCGGCGAGCTGGCGGACCAGCTTCAGGCCGTTCGAGCCGGCGTGGCCGGTGTAGAGGCAGTCCGCGTTCTTGAACTGCGACACATAGGTGCCGTAGTCGGGCGCGTTGAGCGGCGTGAACATCTTCTGGATGACCTTGCCGCCCGCGTCCTCGAAGGCGCGCATGAAGCCCGCGACGTTCTCGTGACCGAACGCGAAGTCGTCGGCGATCGCGATCGCACGCTTGAGCTTCAGGTCCTTCGCCGCGTAGTCGCCCATTGGATGGCTCGGCTGCGAGGAGGTCGCGCTCGGACGCACCAGCCACGGATTCGGCTTGCGCTGGGTCATGTCCTCCGCGCCCGCCACCGTGAGGATCGGCGTTTTGGACGACTTGATGTAGTCGTCGATCGCCAGCGCCTCGAAGGCGGCGAGCGGACCGATCAGCACGTGCACGCCGAAGCGCTCGACCAGCTCCTGCGTCTTGGTGCGCGCTTGCGCCGGATTGCCGCCGGTGTCGGCGGTCTGCAGCTCGACCGGCCGTCCGGCGAGCATGTTGTTGCGTTCCTTGAAGAACGTCAGCATGCCCTGTTCCATCTGCAGCCCGCCCGAGGCGAGCGCGCCGGATTTCACGGTGAGAAAGCCGACCTTGATGGGTCCGGCCTGCGCGACCGCGGCAGGCACTTTCAGCGCGGACGTGGCGACGCCGGTGGCGAGCGCACCCTTGATGACGGTGCGGCGATTGAGGCTCATGCTGTTTCCTCCCAAGGTTTGTTCGTTGACGTGATGCTCTTTCAACTTCGCGATGGATGCAATGACCGAATGACGATGTCGTGGTGAAGGATGAACGCGCGGCTTGCTCGGTCTATTCCCTCCCCCGCTTGCGGGGGAGGGCTAGGGAGGGGGCATGTTGGCAACGACCGCGCAAATCGTTCCCCCTCCCCAACCCTCCCCCGCAAGCGGGGGAGGGGGCGCACCGCGCACGCGGCACGCGCGTCGCCCGCACAAACTCTACGGCTCCAAATTCTTGTTCTCCGGCCAGCTCTCCCGATTGTAGACCGGCTTCTTGAGGAACTCGTCGGCGTCGTAGGTCCAGAACTGGCTGACATTCGGATAGGTCTTGATCACGCTGTTGACCAGCGCGCTGCCCTTCTTCTCGACCTTGCGGATGTAGATGTTGCCGACCACGTTGCCGTACTTGTCGAACTGCACCGGGCCACGGCAGGTCTCCTCCACCTTGATGGCGCGCAGCGCCTTCATCAGCGCATCCTTGTCCTCGATCTTCGCGCCGATCTGCCTCAGCGCGGCTTCGAGCACCGCGCCGTTGGTGTAGGTCGCGGCGGCGTAGAAGCCGGGATCGACCCGGTAGTCGCGCTGCATGCCGCCGACCAGCTTCTTGTTCGACTCGTTGTCGAGCTGCGCCGAGTACCAGCAGGTCGAGAGCGAGCCGATCGCCTCGTCGCCCATCTGGCGCAGCAGCGATTCATCGATCGCCGTCATGCCGCCGAGCAGCGGAATCTTCCCGCCATACTCCTTGTACTGGCGCAGGAACTTGAGCCCGTTCGAGCCCGCGAAGCCGATGAAGATTGCATCGACGTTGGTCTTGAGCTGCGCAATGTAGGTCCCGTAGTCGGGCGCATTGAGCGGCGGCCAGAGCTTCTGCACCACCTTTCCGCCCGCGTCCTCGAACGCGCGCTGGAAGCCGGCGTTGAGCTCGTAGCCGTAGGCGATGTCGTCGGCGATCATCGCGACGCGCTTGTATTTCAGTTCCTTCGCCGCG
>DATEKY010000133.1:0-3806 GCA_035277225.1 Xanthobacteraceae bacterium | reverse complement strand
AACGCCGTGAAGCACTATCTCGACCGCCGCCGCGACACGATCGCCACCCTGAAGTCGCTCGGTGCGACCGGCTCGCGCGTGTTTGCGATCTATCTCATCGAGGTAACGCTGCTCGCCACGATCGGCACCGTGATCGGGCTCCTCGTCGGCGCCGC
The DNA here is from genome assembly GCA_035277225.1 of Xanthobacteraceae bacterium. Lineage (GTDB taxonomy): Bacteria > Pseudomonadota > Alphaproteobacteria > Rhizobiales > Xanthobacteraceae > PALSA-894. The sequence continues at coordinate 3,651 of DATEKY010000133.1, read as the reverse complement.
GCTGCCGTTCGCGATCGCTTACGCCTTCGGCAGTGTCCTGCCGCTGCCGATCGAGCCTGCGCTGCACGTGCCTGAATTGTTGTTTGCAGTGATCTACGGCTTCCTCACTGCGTTGGCGTTCGCGCTCTGGCCGCTCGGCCGCGCGCATGACGTGCCGGTCTCGGCGCTCTATCGCGATGCGGTCGCGCCCGAGCGGCGCATCCCGCGCAAGCGCTACGTCGCGCTGACCGCGCTGACGGTCGTGACGCTCGCGGCGCTCGCGGTCGTGCTCGCCTATGACCGCAAGATCGCCGCGATCTTCATCGTGGCGGCAGCCGCCGTGTTCATCACCCTGCGCCTCGTCGCGATGCTGATCATGTGGACCGCGCGCCGCATCCCGCGGCCGCGCTATGCGCTGTTGCGCCTCGTGCTCGCCAATATTCACCGCCCGGGCGCGCTGACGCCGAGCGTCGTGCTCTCGCTCGGGCTCGGCCTCGCGCTGCTGGTCACCCTGCTCGAGATCGATGGCAATCTGCGCAACCAGTTCGTCGCGGCGCTCCCCGACAAGGCCCCCTCGGTGTTCTTCGTCGACATCCAGGACGCCGACGCCGCGCGCTTCGATGCCTTCGCCAAGAAGGTCGCGCCGGACGCGCGCTACGAGCGCGTGCCGATGCTGCGCGGGCGCATCGTCAGCGCCAACGGCGTGCGCGCCGAGGATCTGAAGCCCGCGCCGAACGCCGCCTGGGTGCTGCAGAGCGACCGTGGCATCACCTATGCGGCGGACGTGCCGGGCGGCTCGCGCGTTGTCGCCGGCGAGTGGTGGAAACCGGACTACCAGGGTCCGCCGCTGGTCTCGTTCGAGAACAAGATCGCCGAGGGACTCGGCCTGAAGATCGGCGATCCGGTCGTCGTCAACGTGCTCGGCCGCAACATCACGGCGACCATCGCCAACCTGCGCGCGGTCGAATGGCAGTCGCTCGGCATCAATTTCGTGCTGGTGTTCTCGCCCGGCAGTTTTCGCGGCGCGCCGCATACCCATATCGCAACGCTCGCGATGCCGGGCGGCACGGCGGTCGCGCAGGAGGTCGCGCTGCTGAAGGAGACCGCAACCGCGTTCCCGACCGTCACCGCCGTGCGCGTGCGCGAGGCGCTCGACGCGGTCACCAAGGTGGTGCTCGACCTGACCTTGGCGATCCGCGGCGCGAGCGCGATCACGCTGATCGCCGCCGTGCTGGTGCTCGCCGGCGCGCTCGCGACCGGCCATCGCCACCGCGTCTACGATGCGGTCGTGCTGAAGATGCTCGGCGCGACGCGCTGGCGCCTGCTTGCCGCCTATGCGCTCGAATACCTGCTGATCGGACTGGCGACTGCGATCGTCGGCGTCGCCGCCGGATCGGTCGCGGCATCGCTTGTGATGACCGAGGTGATGAACCTGTCGTTCGTCTTCCTGCCGGTTCCGGCGCTCGCCGCGACAATATGCGCGGCGGCATTGACCATCGCGTTCGGGCTGATCGGCACGTTTTCGGCGCTTGGGCAGAAGCCCGCGCCAGTCTTGCGTCATCTCTAGGCAGCGACAAACGCGGAGCGGCGCAGCGCTTTGCGACAATCCGTCGCGTATGCGTTGGGTGCGCCCCCCTGCGTCGCGAAGGCACCTTGTCGGCCTTGCGGTTTTGACCATATTGAGCGCGCCAAACAGCGCAATCGCGCGTTCGGACATGGGGCGAACACAGAGGTTTCGACAATGTCGGACTTTGACCGGAATGCCGCCGCTGCGCAGTACGGCGCGCCGCTGACGCGGGCCGAAGCGGCTGTCGTCGACGAGGGCCTGCGGGCCTACATGCTGCGCATCTACAATTACATGGTGCTCGGCCTCGCCATCACGGGCTTCGCCGCGCTCGGCATCTACATGCTGTCGGTGACGACCGATCCGTCGCTCGCCTACCAGGGTGCGCGTCCGCTCGCGCGCGGAATGTACCTGACAGCGCTCGGCTACGCGCTGTTCGCAAGCCCGCTGAAGTGGGTGGTGATCCTGGCGCCGCTCGGCTTGGTCTTTTTCCTCTCGTTCCGCATCCAGAACATGCGCCCCGCAACGGCGCAGATCACCTTCTGGATCTACGCGGCGCTGGTCGGCGTATCGCTCGGCTCGATCTTCCTGATCTACACGCACTCCTCGATCGTGCGCGTGTTCTTCATCACCGCCGCCTCGTTCGGCGCGCTCTCGCTGTGGGGCTACACCACCCAGCGCGACCTGTCGGGCTGGGGCTCCTTCCTCATCATGGGGCTGTTCGGCATCATCATCGCGATGCTGGTGAATATCGGGATCGCGGCATTCACCGGGCAGGCGTCGACGATGCTGCAGTGGATCATCTCGGTGATCGGCGTGCTGGTGTTCGCCGGGCTCACCGCCTACGACACGCAGCGCCTCAAGAGCGAGTACATCTACGGCGCGATGGAAGGCGACGTGCTGGAGCGCTCCGCCATCATGGGCGCACTCTCGCTCTACCTCGACTTCCTCAACCTGTTCACCATGCTGCTGTCGCTGCTCGGCAGCCGCGACGAGTGACTGGGTTAACAATCCGTAACCATGACGGCCCCGGCAAGACCGGGGCCGTTTCATTTTGACCCACCCCGCAGCCGTCTGGCATTTGCCTGATTCACTCACTAAATTTCGTCTGGGCGGAGCGCCGATCGGCTGCTCGCGCCCTGGGCTTGGGCGAGGACGCCTGAGCCAATCGGAGGATGGTTCCATGTCGGACTATGATCGGAATGTCGCGGCCTTCCCGGGCGCCCGCGCCGGACAAGCGGTAGCGGTCGATGCGGGCCTGCGCGCCCACATGATCCGGGTCTACAACTACATGGCGGGCGCGGTCGGACTGACCGGCGTCGTCGCCTGGCTCACCTATCAGGCCTCCGGCGGCGACGCGATCCGCATCGTCGGCCGCGGTGCGATCACCGGCCTGACGCCGTTCGGCGAGATGGTCATGGGCGGCTACAGCCCGATCATCCTGATGCTGGCGACGCTCGGCCTGGTGTTCTTCATCAGCTTCCGCATCGACCGGCTACAATACACCACCGCGTTCGGCCTGTTCATGCTCTACGCCGCGCTGCTCGGCGCCGCGCTCTCCACCATCTTCGTGCAGTACACCGGCACCTCGATCACGCAGGTGTTCTTCATCTCGGCGGCCTCGTTCGGCGCGCTCAGCCTCTACGGCTACACCACGCAGCGCGATCTCTCGCCGTTCGGCGCGTTCCTGATCATGGGCCTGTTCGGCCTCATCATCGCGATGGTCGTGAACATCTGGCTCGCCAGCAACGCGCTCGCCTTCGCGATCTCGGTGGTCGGCGTGCTGGTATTCGCGGGCCTCACCGCCTGGGACACGCAGAAGATCAAGGAAATGTACGACGTCAACGACGACGGCACCGTCGCGGGCCGCAAGGCCGTGATGGGCGCGCTGACGCTCTATCTCGACTTCATCAACCTGTTCCTGATGCTGCTGCGCCTGTTCGGCGACCGCCGCTAAGGCAACAGTCGGCTGCAAACGGAAACGCCCCGGTGATGAGCCGGGGCGTTTTGTTTTGTCCGTAGCCCGGATGGACCCTAAAGCGCGTTTACGCGCGTCTGCGACGCGCTACGGCGAAATCCGGGATCTTGTCAGCTCCGTCACCGGCCCC
>DATEKY010000132.1:0-3348 GCA_035277225.1 Xanthobacteraceae bacterium | reverse complement strand
CAGCAGGCGATGCGCAAGATCGGCATCGACCTCGGCAAGCTGTCGAGCGAAGCCGGACACGCTTAACTCTCACCGTCACCCTGAGGTGCGAGCCGCGCTTGCGGCGAGCCTCGAAGGGCCTGCCCCGGACTTGATCCGGGTGCGACGGCGTTGGCTCTTGCCCGATCATCCTTCGAGGCCCGCCTTCGCAAGAGCTACGGCGGGCACCTCAGGATGACGGCGTCAGAGTTGAGCAGGTCAGCGCGCCTCGACGTGGCGCGGGGTCTCGGCCTGGGTGTGGCCGACCAGCGCGATCGCCTGCTCCGGCGGCAACGGCTCGCCGAACAAGTAGCCCTGCGCGTATTCGCAGCCCAGCTGGTAAAGCTCGGCCGCGTCGGAATTCTGCTCCGCGCCCTCGGCGATCACGTCCATGCCGAGGTCGTGCGCCATCTGGATGATCGAGCGCAGGATCACCGGCCGCGTACCCTTGCCGCTCTGGCGCACGAACGACTGGTCGATCTTGATCGTGTCGAACGGAAAGCGCTGCAGGTAGGCGAGCGAGGAATGCCCGGTGCCGAAGTCGTCGAGCGACAGGCCGACGCCCAGTTCGCGCATGCGGATCAGCATCTGCGCGGCATACTCGGGATTTTCCATCACCAGCGACTCGGTCAGCTCTAGCTTGAGCGTGCCGCGCGCGACCGCCGAGCGCGACAGCACGGTGCGCAGATCCTGAATGAGGTCGTGGCGCAGCAGCTGGCGCGAGGAAATGTTGACGCTGCAGAACAGCGGATACCGCAGCCGTGTCTGGCGCTGCCATGAGGCGAGCTGGCGCGTGGCGCGGTCGAGCGCGAACAGGCCGAGGTCGGTGATGAAGCCGGTCTCCTCGGCGAGCGGGATGAACTCGCTTGGCGACAGCCGGCCCATCTTCGGATGGTCCCAGCGCATCAGCGCCTCGAAGCCCGCGATCGTGCGGTCCTCCAGCCAGACCACCGGCTGGTACACCAACGTCATCTCGTCGCGCTCGATCGAGCGCCGCAGATCGGTCTCCAAGGTGAGACGGTCGCTCTTCCGCGTGCGCATCGCGGGCTTGAATACCTCGATGCGATCGCCGCCGATGCGCTTGGCGTGATACATCGCGAGCTCCGCATCCTTCAGCACGTCTTCCTTGCGCTGCGGCTGGCCGTCGGCAAGCGCGAGCCCGATCGAGGCGGTAAGCAGGATCTCGCGGTCGTTGAAGGTGATCGGCGCGCGCAGCGTCTTGCGGATCGTGTCGGCGAACGCCGTGATGCGCGGCGGCTCGCGCTCGGAGAGGATGAGCAGGCCGAACTGGTCGCCGCCGAGCCGCGCCAGCGTATCCTGCGGCTTCAACAGCCGCCCGAGGCGGCGCGCCAGGGTCAACAGGATCGAGTCGCCGACCGCCATGCCGACCGAGTCGTTCACCTGCTTGAAGCGGTCGAGGTCGATCACCATCACGGTCGGGCGGATGGTGGCGTCGGCGCGGGCAAAGGCGAGCGCCGCGTCGAGCCGGTCGAGGTAGAGCTCGCGGTTCGGCAGACCGGTGAGATTGTCGTGCACGGCGTCGTGCAGCAGGCGCTCTTCCGCGGTCTTGAACTCGGTCACGTCAGTGACGGTGCCGACGAGCCGCACCACCTCGCCGTCCGACGCGACGACGGGCCGCGCCTTGAGGGCGAACCACATGTAGTGGCCGTCGATCGTGCGCAGGCGGAATTCGAGGAACAGCCGGCCGCGGCGCTGGTCGAGCACGCCGTCGAGCGCGGCGCGGAAACGGTCGCGGTCGAGCGGGTGCAGCAGCTCGAGCCAGTCGGCCGCCGAGCCGCCGAGCGTGCCGCGCTTCAGCCCGAGCAGCATCTCGGTCTCGTGCGAGGTGAACACCCGGTCGTTCGGGACGTCCCAGTCCCAGATCATGTCGCCCGAGCCGGTCAGCGCGAGCGCGCGCCGCTCGATGTCGGAGACGACCGCGATGGCGACGCCGCCCGCGAAGGCGTGCTGCATCACGGTGAATCCGATCAGCATGACGATCAGCACGAGGCCGCCGAGCAGCGCGGGGCCGACGATGTCGTTGGTCACGATGCCGTTGACGGCGAGGCTCGCGGCGAACACCCACACGACCAGCAGCAGCCAGGTCGGGATCAGCAGCACGGCACGGTCGAAGCCGTGCGTCGCGAGATAGACGACGAGGCCAAGGCCCGCGACCGCCACGATCGCGAGCGACAGGCGCGCGACGCCGGATGCGACCGCCGGATTGAACACCGCGACCGCGGTGAGCGCACCGAGGAACACGAGCCAGCCCGCGGTGATATGCGCATAGCGCACGTGCCAGCGGTTGAGGTTGAGATAGGCAAAGAGAAACACCACCAGCGTCGCGGCGAGGATCGCCTCGCCCGAGGCGCGCCAGACGCGCTCGACGCCGGCCGACAGGTCGAACACCTTGCCCCAGAATCCGAAGTCGGTGCCGATATAGACCAGCACCGCCCAGCCGAGCGCGGCGGCGGCCGGGAACATCACCGAGCCCTTCACCACGAACAGGATGGTGAGGAACAGCGCGAGCAGGCCGGCGATCCCGATCACGATGCCGTGGTAGAGCGTGAACGAGTTGATCTTGTCCTTGTAGGCGTCCGGTTCCCACAAATAGAGCTGCGGCAGCTTGTCGGTGCGCAGCTCGACCACGTAGGTGATCACCGTGCCGGGATCGAGCGTGATGCGGAAGATATCGGCGCTCGGGGAATCCTGACGGTCGGGCCGGTCGCCCGAGCTCGGCGTGATGTTGACCATGCGCTGCAGGCCGAGGTCAGGCCACCACAGCCCGGAGTCCACCATGCGGTAATGGGGCGCCACGATCAGGCGGTCGATCTGCTCGTCGCTGTTGTTGGCGAGCGCGAACACCGCCCAGTTCTGCCCCGCCTCGCGCGCGCGCACCTCGATGCGGCGGACGATGCCGTCGGTGCCGGCCGCTGTCGACACCTGGATACGGTCGCCCTCGGACTTGACCCGCTCGACGGCTTCGGTGAGGTCGATCGCCGAGGCATCGACGCGCACGTTGATCGCATCGACGGCGCGCGCGGCATCGATCGCGCAGGGCGCGATGCCGAGCAGAACCGCCACCGCGATCACGGCGCGCAAAAGACGCAAATCGGCAACCTCCGGCTCCGCGACCCCGTCTGCCAAGCCCAGCGATGAGTAGCGGGGGCACAGTTGAAGAGCAAGGATTTCAGTGTGTTGTTAAGGATTATGGCAAACGCGAGACGATCACTTTGCGCGCAATGATGCCGAATTCAGGGGTGTGGCGGCCCGCCGCAACCGTGCGGCGCTCGCTTCGAGCATATCGGGGCGCAAACGCCCGTCCCGCGC
>DATEKY010000131.1:0-3287 GCA_035277225.1 Xanthobacteraceae bacterium | reverse complement strand
CAGGGCCGAGGAGGCGGTGAGGGCGGCGGCCGCGGTCACGGCGGAGGCGGTGGTGGCGGAGGCGGCGGCGGTCCGCCAGCAGCCATGCAGGGCGGAGGTGGCGGTGGAGGCGGAGGTGGCGCAGGCTTCCAGCGCAGAGGTGGCGGCGACAGTGCTGTCTTCCAGCGGCGCGGCGGCGGTGGCCCGGTCGTTCGCGGAGGAACCGACTTCCGCGGCGGCGCGGATGTCCGCGTGCGTTCCCGCATTGGCGTCAGGGAGCACTGGCGCGGCGACCGCTGGCGTTACCGCGATCGCGGACCACGCATCGGCGTGTATATCGGAGGAGGCCGTGGCTGGTGTCATCGGCATCATTGGCGCTGGCGCGTGCTGCGCCACTGTCACCCCTATCATTATCGGTGGCATCGCCATGGGCGTTGGCGCTGACCGCAACACCGCTCGATAGCTCAGAAGGGCCGCTTCACAGCGGCCCTTCTTCGCGTCGCGAAGACAACGGCAACTTCAGCTTAACCCAGATTAAGGCACCACACGGCGATACATGCTCTAATCGCGTATGGCGACGGTGGATCATTACCGGGAACAGGCAGTGCGATGCCGCGAGCTCGTCGCCAACCAGCCGTTCTCCAAACATGCCGATCGCTGGCGCGCGATGGCCATCAACTACGACATGCTCGCCGACGGACTTGAGCAACGCTTGAGTGCCAACTTGCAGCGGGTCCTCAAGAGATTGGACATCCAGCAGTAGCCGCTCTCGACATCGGCTGACGCTGCGCGCAGCGAGAACGGAACCATCCTGCCGGACCAACGTTGCCCCCGCCCAGTGTCCGAACCTCGCGAAAAACTGACTGCCGAAATCTGCCGGGAACGCGCCGCAGCTTTCCGCGCGAGCGCAGCGGCCGAGCCGAATGACACGAAGAAGGAATTCTATCTGGCGCTCGCGGACGCCTGGACGGCCATGGGGGAAAGCTACGAAAACCTCAGGCGGACCTGACAAGGCGCGGAGCGGACGTCGTTCGACTTAACTCCGTCCGAACCGATCGAACACAGCCCAGCGCAGGAAAGCCATGAAGCGCGCGCCGATTTTCGCGCGCGCAACCCGCGCTCCGCGGGCGGTGTGCGAGCCGACGACGAACAACCCGCGCGCCTTGATTGCGCCGGCGATCACCGGATTCCACTGCAAGAGCGCGTCCTCGGCTTCCTGCGCCAGCAACCCGCCGACGACATCCGGCGGCTCGGCGAATACATCCGGCATCGTGTCGGAGATGTCGCGGTCGGTCAGGATCGGCCATTTCGACACGCCGCCCATGTGCGGCGAGGAGAGCGCATAGACGACGCGGGCAATGCGGCTCTCGCGGATCGCGTAGCAGCAATAGGCGCACGGCTCGGCGCTCACATAGATGGTGCAGTCGTCCAGGCTGACGGTGCCGAGCATCTTCTGCGCCGCGGAGATCGCCACCACCTCGGCGTGGCGGGTCACGTCCTTCTCGTGAGCGACGCGGTTGATCGATTCGGTCAGCATCCGGCCGTCGCGGACGATAACCACGCCGTAGGGATATTCGCCCGCTTCACCACCCTCGACGGAGAGCGCGATGCAGCGTCGCATCGAGGTGCGGTCGACGAGATTCTGGTCCATCACTGCAACGTCGAGCGGGCGAAAGGAACAGCGGCAACGTCGCTCGACGTGCGCGTGTTCCAGATCGCTAAAGCGACATGACTTTTCTTCGAATCGTCATCTCGCTCTAGGGTCTTCGTGGAGCATGATCTTTTCCGAAAACCGGTGCCCACTTTTCGGGATCATGCTCTAGTAACGCGCGTCAGCCGTCCGGCCGCGCCGGATCTTCATGCTTCCTTGCGGCTCGCCGCTCAGGACAACGATGAAGTCGGTCCCCTTGGACGTCTCGGGGCTGAACTCTTCGTCGGAGATGATCAGTGAAGATCGCACCGACACCATGCCGGAGATGCGTTCCAACGCGTCCGGCGGAATGACGATCCGATCGAGAGCGGTTGCGGCGCCATGGCCTGTCGCGACTGGTGTCGTGTCCTGGGCGGGACCACCGCGCACCCGGCTGCGCAGCTCGGCCACGCCGCGCGGACCTTCGTCCAGCGAGACGACGCTCCACCGCAAGCTGGCGCCGTCCTTGACCCGCTCCATCGCGGTGAAGACATGCGTCCCGATCGGACGATCGGGCTGCACAATCGTGACCTCGCTCTCCAGCACAGGCTCGAAACCGCGCCGGATGTAAAGCCGCTGGGTCTTTCGGCTGACGAATACGGACACCGGTTCGAGATCGAGCGCCACCTCGCGTGCGGCCTGAGCCGCCGCGGCGCGAACGGCTTCCGCCGCAACCGCCGTGTCGCGCAACGGCGGGATGGCGTCGAGCTTGGGTTGCAGCTCGGCCCGTGCGTCGGCCCACTGCGCCTGCAACTCGGCGATCCTGGCGACCGCCTCTGCCTTGGCAGCCTCGGCCTGCGCCTTCGACTCGGCGGAGGTCGCAGCGCCAATTGCAGCCTCGGCGGCAGCCAGCTGCTCCTCCGCTCTGCGTCGCAGGTTTTCCGCGATGCGCACGGATACTCCGGCCCGCGCGGCCTCGCGCATTGCCGTCACCACGACGAGCCGCGCCTGATCCGCCTTCCTCGCCGCCTCGTTCGCCTCCGCGGCGCGCGCGGCAGCCAGTGCGGCAACGCCCGGCTTGGGCGCAAACAAGGCCGGGTGCGCGATCTCGACGGGTGCCGCGTCGCCCGGCGCCAGGATCACGCGCGTCCCCATCCGGGTCGCGTCGAACAGGCGCGCAGCGAAGTCGAACGGCATCCGAACGCAGCCATGCGAGGCCGGATATCCCGGCAGCACGCCGCCGTGGAGCGCTATGCCCGACCAGGTGAGACGCTGCATGTGGGGCATGTACGCGTCGTCGTACAGGTTGGAATAATGCTCTGCGTTCTTCTGGATGACGCTGAAGATGCCGGCCGGCGTTTCGCGCCCCTTCTGACCGCTCGACACCGGTGCGCGCAATATCCAGCCCTCGGCGTCGTAGACGGTGATGCGCTGGCTGCGCAACGACACGACGGCGAGGAGCGGCTCGCCGGCTGCGCGCGACTCGATGACCTCGACGGCGCGTCCTGCGTGACCACCCGCGGCGCCCGCATGATCTCCCGCCACGATGAGGGCCATCAAACCCGCGATGGCGAGATGGACGGGCCGCAGCCGTGCCGTGATGAGCTTGGCGGTCATGAAGCAAGAGCTCATGTGCGATTCATCCCCCGCGCGTTATGCGATTCATATCGTCATTCTG
>DATEKY010000130.1:0-6730 GCA_035277225.1 Xanthobacteraceae bacterium | reverse complement strand
CGCGAGCGGATAGTACTGTTCGTCGACCTCGATGACCGGAGTCGGCTTGCCGTTATGCTTGATCGTCGCGAGCGAGAACGTCATGTCGAGCCTCTTGTGGTTTGCTTGATGCGAGGGCGGTTGGTTCACATCGCGGGCCGGCGATCAAGCTCGGAGATAACACGTCTCTGACCGATTAGGGCCTGGTCCGAAACGAAAACGATTCGATCGCGCCACGCGCCGCCCGGTTCAGTGCGTGTCCGAGGTGGTGCATGGCTGCGATAGCGTTTCCTTGTTCCAGTGGTCGAGGCTGTAATCGGCCGCAATCTTGAGAAGGACGTTGCGCAGCCAGGCGTTGCCCGTGTCGTCATTAGCCGTGCTCGACCACAGCATCAGGGTCGGCACGGTGAGCCGGGCGAACGGCGCGTCGGCAATGACGATCCCTTCGGTTGCGCCGAACCGCTCCACCAGCTTTGTCGGGATTACCGCCAGGAGGTCCGTCGTGGCGAGCAGGAACGGCACCGTCAGATAGTGCGGTACCGTGAATGCAATTCGTCGCTTCAGGCCGGCTTCGGCCAGGATGCGGTCGACGGCGCGAACCGGATCGCCGCGCTGGGCGATCGAGATCTGCGAGGTCGCGGCGAAATCTTCCAGCGTGAGCGATTTACCGGCGAGCGGGTGGTTGGCGCGCATCGCGCAGGCGAATGGCGCGTCAAAAAGCAGCATCGAGTGGAAGTGGTCGTGTTTCGTCGTGAACGGACCGACCGCAATATCGGCGTTGCCGGATTCGAGCAGATCGAACGCTCGCTCCTCGTCGGCCTGCAGAAGCTCGAATGTGATGCCGTTCGACCATTCCCGCAGAGCCTGGCTGAGCGGTGGAAGAAACAACGCGACGGCGAGATCGTTTGTTGCAATGCGAAAGCGCCGCTCGGCGGCGGAAGGATCAAACGGGTTCGGATCGAGCGTCGCCCGAACCTGCTGAAGAATCTGGCGGATGGGAACCGACAGCGCGATCGCGCGAGGCGTCGGCCGCATGCCTTCGCCGCCCCGCTCGAACAATTCGTCCTGCAGCGACTCGCGCAGGCGGCGCAGGATCGCGCTCATCGCGGGCTGGCTCAGCCCGATCTTCTGTCCTGCGCGCGTGACGCTGCGCTCGGTCATCAAGGCATCGAACGCAACCAGAAGATTGAGGTCAAAGGATGCGAGGTTCATGCGCGCTCACACTCTCTCCGGGCGTAACAGAGCTCGACAGCATGGGATCATTTGCGACCTGGATAGCGCATATCAGACTATTGAATTGGCCAATAATTTCGAAACTGCCGATAATCAATTCAGCACTGCCGGTGAGCGAGCGCAACGCCGGCCGGCGAAAGCAAGAATGCCCGGGAGGAAGGTCATGCTGGATCGGTGGATCACCCGACGTAACTGTGTTCTGGCGATTGCGGCTGTTGCCGCGGCTGCCGGCTTCGCCCCTGCGGCCCTTGCCGCCGATCCGATCGTGATCGGCGCCGTGCATGATCTGACGGGTCCGGTCGCGACGCTCGGCCAGTACGGCAAGCGCGGCATCGATATCGCGATCGCGGAGGTGAACGCCGCGGGCGGCGTCGACGGCCGCCCGATCGAGCTCGTATCACTGAACAGCGAGAGCAAGCCCGAGCTTGCCGCGAGCCTCGCGCTGCGCCTTGCATCGCGCAACGACGTCCTTGCCATCATCGGCGGGACGTTCGGCTCGACGCAGCTCGCCGTCGGCTCCATCGCCGAGAAGCAGAAGGTTCCCTTCGTCACGCCGACCGGCGTGATCGGCGAGGAGCAGCGTACCTGGAAATACCAGTTTCACACGCTCGCGGACTTCAACGACGCCGCCAAGATGATGCTCGACTACGCCAAGAAGAAGAACTTCAAGCGGCTCGGCCTGATGCGCCTCGAGCGCGAGTACGGCGAGCTCGGCGCGAAATTCCTGCGGCAGCTTGCGCCAAGCTACGGCATCGAGATCGTCGCCGAGGAACGTGGCGCGGACGGCGACCGCGACTTTACCGCGCAGCTCACCAAGCTGCGCGATGCAAATCCGGACTTCCTGGTCGTCTGGTTCGCAAATCCCGGCGGATCGCTCGTGCTGCGCAACGCGCGGCAGCTCGGCATCCGCCTTCCCATGATCGGCCCGGTGTCGATGGACAGTTCCGCGACCGTCAAGCTCGCCGGGCCTGCCGCCGAAGGTTTCATCGTGACCTCCCAGATCGCCGGCAGCGAAGTGCTCGAGCGGCAGAAGGCCTTCGCCGACGCCTACCGCAAGGCCTATCCCGATGCGCCCGAATCCAACACGTTCGAGGCGATCGGCTACGATCTGATCAAGATTGTCGTGGCCGGGCTGAAGGCGACGCCGCAGCCCTATACGCGCGAGAAGCTGCGCAATGCCATCGCGAAGCTCAATTATGTGGGCGCCGGGACGGTCGCGCACTACAGCGACACCAAGAACGATCCGTCCGCAGATACGATCGTGCTGACGACGATCACGAACGGCCGCTTCGTTCTGGCGAAGTAACGCCGCACCTTACACGGTCCGCCCCGGTGCGGGCGGAATCGGATGGATCATGTCGCTTTCGGCGTTCCTGCAATTCGTCTTTTCCGGACTGACCAGCGGCGCGGTGTACGCCTTCGTGGCGCTGGCGTTTTCCGTGACGTTCTCGAGCTCGGGCATCGTCAATTTCGCGCAAGGGCAGTTCGTGATGCTCGGCGGCATGGTGGCCGCGAGCCTGCATGCCGGCTTCGACGTTCCGGTGCTGCCGGCAATGATGATCGGAGTGGCCGCCGCCGGCATCGCCGGTCTCGTCATGGGCGCCGGATTCATTCTCCCGATGCTGCGCCTGGGAGAGTTCACGCTCATCCTGATCACACTCGGCCTCAGTATCGTGTTCGAGGCGGTCGCGCTGATCGTGTGGGGAACCGATCCGCTGGCGCTCTCCTCGCTGATCGACGCCGAGCCGCTGCGCCTGGGCGGCGCGTCATTGACGATCGACAGCGTGATCATCATCGCGATGATCTTCGTAACCTTGATCGGCTATCAGCTGTTCGCGCGCTTCACCCGCTGGGGCCGGGCGATGCGCGCCACGTCGATCGATCCGTCGGTTGCGGCGTCGCTCGGCGTCAACGTCTCGCTCACGATCGTGCTCGCTTTCGTGCTGTCTGCCGTGTTCGGCGGGCTCGCAGGCGTGCTGCTCACCCCGCTGATATCGACCGGCGCGCAGACAGGTTTGCTGATGACGCTGAAGGGCTTCACCGCGGCGGTGCTGGGTGGCATGGGCAGCCCGATCGGCTCGGTCGCCGGCGGGTTCCTGCTCGGCATGATCGAGGCGATGACGACGGGCTTTATCTCGTCGACCTATCAGAACGCGATCGCCCTGACGCTGCTGATCCTGTTCCTGATGGTGCGGCCGGAGGGGCTTTTCACCAAGCGTTCACGGCAAGCCTGATGGTCGGACCAAGCGCATGACGCACGACGCAGGGCCGATATGGCTGAAGCTAGCCGCGGTCGCCGCGATCGCGGCGCTGCCGCTGGTATTCGGCGGCAACGCGCTGCTGCTGCATCTCGCGATCATGGTCGGCATCTACTACACGGTCTGCATCGGCCTCAGCCTGATATTCGGCATCGGCGGACAGCTGTCGCTCGCGCAAGCGGCGTTCTACGGCATCGGCGCCTACACCTCTGCGCTGCTGGCGACCAAGCTGAACGTCCCGGTCTTTCTCGGGTTCGTTGCCGCGGCTCTGGTGTCCGGAATCGTCGCCTGGATCCTTGCCGCCCCGATCCTGCGCCTGCGTACCGTCTATCTCGCCATGGCGACGCTCGCCTTCGGTGAGATCCTGGTGACGCTGATCCGGGAGAACCGGCAGCTGACCGGCGGGTCGACCGGGATCGTCAATCTTCCGCGGCCGGCGATCGGTTCGTTCGTGTTCGAGACGCCGTCGCAATATTACTACCTGGTGTGGATCGTCGCGCTCGCTGCGGCGTGGATCGCCGGCAACATCATCCGCTCGCGCTTCGGGCTCGGCTTGCGGGCGCTGGCGGACGCCGAAATCGGCGCCGCGAGCTGCGGCGTCGACGTCGCGCGCTACAAGACCTGGATGTTCACGCTCGGCGCGATCTTCGCGGGCGTCGCCGGCGCCCTGTTCGTGCACTATCTCAGCTTCATCAGCCCGGACAGCTTCAGCGTTTCGTTCTCGATCCTCATCGTCATGATCCTCGCGGTCGGCGGCCGGGACAGCCTGGTCGGTGCCTTGTTCGGCGCCATTGCCGTCACCGTGCTGCCCATTCTGCTGGCCGGCTACGAGAAATACAGCGAGCTCGTCTTCGGCGTGCTTTTCCTCGCAACCGTCATGTTCTTGCCGCGCGGCCTCGCGGGCGCCGGCGAGGCGCTGCTGGCCCGGATGAAGGGCGGCCGCCGGGTGACCCATGAAGGGCGCGATGCCTGACCCGGCCATTCTCAGCGTGACCGGCCTGAGCCGGCGCTACGGCGGCGTGATCGCGGTGAACGATATCTCGTTTGCGGTGCGCAAGGGCTCGATCACCGCGCTGATCGGGCCGAATGGGGCGGGCAAGACCACGGCGCTCAATGCGATCGCGGGACTGATCCTGCCGACCACCGGCGAGATCAGGTTCGAGGACCGTGACATCACGCGTCAGCGCGCCGATCAGATTTGCCGGCTCGGGCTTGGACGCACGTTCCAGACGCCGCAGATCTTCCGCTCGATGAGCCTGCGCGACAACGTGTTCGTGGGCGCGACGCCGCTCGGACGCACAACCTTGATCGATGCCGCCTTCGCGAGCCCGCGCCTGCGGCGGGAGGAGAAGGAGCTACTCGCGCAATCCGACGAATGCCTGCGCCTCGTCGGCCTGTCGGCGCAAGGCGATCAACCGATCGCCGGTCTTTCGTTCGGACAGATTCGCCTCGCCGAGGTCGCCCGCGCGCTGGCGTCGCGTCCCAAGCTCATCCTGATGGACGAGCCGGCATCCGGCCTGTCGCGCGCGGAGGCGCAGACCCTGCGCAGCCTGCTGTTCCACATCAAGGCGCTCGGAGTCACGATCCTGCTCGTCGAGCACAACATGCCGCTCGTCATGTCGACGGCGGATCATGTCCTGGTGCTCGACAAGGGGCGGATGCTCGCAACCGGCACGCCGGACGACATCAAGGCCGACGTGAGGGTGCGCAAGGCCTATCTCGGAACGGTGGAGTAGCCCGCCGTGATCAAGGTCAGCCGGCTGAACGTCGGGTACGGACAGGTCCAGGTTCTGTTCGACGTTTCGCTCGAAAGCAAAGCCGGCGAATGCGTCGGCGTGCTCGGGCCGAACGGAGCCGGAAAGACGACGCTGCTGCGCGCGATCTCCGGCTTCCTGCGCCCTCGCTCCGGCTCGATCGAGCTAGCCGGAAAGCCGATCGCGGCTCTGCCGCCGCACCACATCGTGCACGAGGGCCTGAGCCAGGTGCTGCAAGGCCGCCAGGTTCTCGGACCGATGAGCGTGCGCGACAACCTCCTGCTCGGCGGGCACCTGACCTTCGCGAAACAGGGACGGCGCGAGGTCGCGCGCGCGCTCGACGAGGTGTTCGAGCTGTTTCCCATCCTGCATGAGCGCGCCGGCCAGCAATCGGCCTCGCTCAGCGGAGGCGAACAGCAGATGCTGGCGATCGGGCGCGCCCTGATGTCGCGCCCGCGCGTCCTTCTGCTCGACGAGCCGTCGATGGGGCTTGCGCCGCTGATCGTGAAGCAGATTTCCGACGTGCTGGTGAAGATCAAGCAGTCCGGAATGACGATGGTGCTGATCGAGCAGAATCCGGATTTTGCGTTCGCGCTCGCGGACCGCTGCTGCATTCTGGAAAGCGGCCACGTCGTGCTCGAAGGCGCGACCGAGGTGCTGCGCAATCACGAGCAGATGGCGAGCCTTTATCTCGGCGGCTCGCTCTGAGTTTCTTCCTCTGGGCGTGATCTTATCCGAAAACCGGTATCCACTTTTCGGGATCACGCCCTACGCGGCCTTGGCCGGCTTCTTTCGCGGCTTCGATGGCCTGACTGCCGCGGCCGCGAATTGCGCCGGATCGAGCAGCATTTCGGGTGCGGCCGGATCGTCTGCGCGGAACTGCACGTCGGTGGTGAACACGGTCGCGCATCCGGGGCAGCAATATTCCCGAATGACGATCCGATCCTCCCAGCCGTACTTGTTCAGCGGGCTCAGGTCGGACAAGTTCTCTTCCACCATCAGCGCGCGCCCCCGCGGATCCTCGGCCGCGCCGCACAGCGTATGGCCGCAGCGCGTGCACCCGATCGCCGGGCCGGCGCTGGTGTCGCGCACCGCAAGGCATTCGCCATACTGGAAGCGCTGCGGTCCCTCGAATTTGAGGCCGGGCCGCCAGTCATCGCCGAGCCGCCGTCCGCTCGAAAGGCGCCATTTGCGCTTGTCTGCCCGCGCTCGTGCGGTCAGGCCGGCGTCGACGGCGCCGGCGGCGTCGATCGACACGCTGTAGAGTCGCGCCGCTTCCGCCGTCGTGCACAGCCCGAGCGAAACATCGCGCAGCACATGCGCGGGCTCGCGCTCGAGCGGATCGCCGAAGCCGCCGCCGCCGTCGCAGAAGCAGATCCACGCGTCGGCCTTGCTGAGCGTGGTCGCGTCCTTGCCCTGCTGCAGGTCGACGCGTTCCGCGCCGGTCTCCTCCATCGACAGCGGAACCTTGCCGGCGCCGAACTGCGCCAGCACGTCGGCATTTCG
>DATEKY010000129.1:0-8075 GCA_035277225.1 Xanthobacteraceae bacterium | reverse complement strand
CGACGATTGCGGAGTCGGGCTTTCCCGGGTTCGACGTCAATCCCTGGTGGGGGATTCTCGCTCCGGCCGGCCTCGATGCGGCGATCGTGCGAAAGATCAACGACGACGTCGCCAATATCCTGCGCACCAAGGAGATGATCGGTTTTCTCGCGGCGCAAGGCGCCGAACCGCTCGTGACGTCGCCGGAGGCATTCCTGAAGATTCTGGAGGCGGACGTCGTGAAGTGGGCCAAGGTGGTCAAAAGCGCGGGCGTTACGCTGAACTGAATTATCCCGGCGCCCAATCCTTCGCCGCCATCTCGAACGGCGCGAACTCGAACCCCGGCGCGACCGTGCAGCCGACCAGGGTCCAGTCGCCGAGAGTTTCCGCCGCCTGCCAGTGGCCCGCCGGCACCACGCCCTGCGGCCGTTCTCCCATGGCCAGGTCCGGCCCGAGCTTCATGCGGCGGACCGGACCTTGCTCGCCGGCCGCCATCTCCAGCACCAGCGGCGCGCCGGCGTAGTAGTGCCAGACCTCGGCGGCATCGACGCGATGCCAGTGCGAGCGCTCGCCCTCTGCCAGCAGGAAATAGATCGCGGTCGAGGCCGCGCGGCCCTCGACCGTGCGCTGATCGCGAAACGTCTCGCGAAAATGCCCGCCCTCGGGATGCGGCTTGAGATCGAGCTTCTTGATGATGTCGCCGGCCGAGAGCATGCGCATGAAACCACCCAGGTGAGGTCGAGGCGACAGGCGCAGGGAATTAGAACTTGTCCTTGCGCGCCCGGATGGTGGCGAACACGCTCTCGGGGTTCGCGTCCTCCATGCCGATGCCGGCCGCGACCGAGGTAAGGTCGGCGCGCAGGAACGGGTTGAACGACTTCTCCTGCTGTATCGTGGTCGGGATCGTCGGCTTCTTCTGCTCGATCAGCTTCACGACTTCCTCGGCGCGCGCGCGCAACGCCGTGTTCTTCGGCTCGACGGTGAGCGCGAAGTGCACGTTCGCGGCGGTGTATTCATGGCCGCAGAAAACCTGCGTGTCGGCCGGCAGGTTGCGAATCTTCAACAGCGACTGCCACATCATTTCCGGCGTGCCCTCGATGATGCGGCCGCAGCCGACCGAGAACAGCGTGTCGCCGACGAAGGCGAGCTTGTCGGATTTGAACCAGTAGGAGATGTGCCCGGCCGTGTGCCCCGGCGTCTCGAGTACGCGCCCGACCAGCGAGCCGACCTGCACCACGTCGCCCTCGCGCACCGTCACGTCGACGTGGGGAATCTTCTGCGCTTCCTTGCGCGGCGCGATGACGCGGCAGAGATGTTTCTGCTTCAACTCGGCGATCCCGCCGGTATGGTCGCCGTGATGATGCGTCACCAGGATGTCGGTGAGGCGCCAGCCTTTCTCGGCGAGCGCCGCGTCGACCGGGCCGGCCTCGGGCGCGTCGATCGCCGCCGTGGTGCCGGTGGAAGGGTCGTGCAGCAGGACGCCGTAATTGTCCTTCAGGCAGAGGAAGAGGTGGGTCTCGGCTGGCATAGCTCGCTTGCGCCTCCGGCATCGCAGCGGCAAGCTATCACGGCCTTCCGCTGGAAAATCGAAGAATTTCGGCCCGTCCACCTGAACGTCACCGCAGGCCTTAGGGTTCAAGTCGAGGGAAATACTTTGTCTCAGATGCCGGTGTAAGCGGGTCCCATGTCGCTCGACGTCGTCGATCTGCGCAATTTCTACGCTCAGCCGCTGGGCGCGGTTGCGCGGCGCTTCGTCAGCCGCGGCATCCGTTCGCGCTGGGCCGACACCCGCGGGCAGCGGGTCGCCGGGATCGGCTACGCGACGCCCTATCTCGGCCTGTTCCGCGAGGAGGCGGAGCGCACGCTCTCGTTCATGCCGGCCGCGCAGGGCGTGGTGAAGTGGCCCTCGGCGCGCGCCTCTTTGACGTCGCTGGTCGAGGAACTGGATCTGCCGCTCTCCGATGCGGCGGTCGACCGGGCGATGCTGGTGCACGCGCTGGAAATGTCGCGCGACGCCGAGGCGCTGCTGCGCGAGGTGTGGCGCGTGCTCGCGCCCGGCGGCCGCCTGCTCGCCGTGATCCCGAACCGGCGCGGCATCTGGGCGCGCACCGATACGACCCCGTTCGGCCACGGGCGGCCGTACTCGCGCTCGCAGATCACCGCGCTGTTGCGCGAGACCTGGTTCACGCCGACCGGCTGGGGCGAGGCGCTCTACGTGCCGCCGATTTCACGTACCTGGTTCCTGCGCTCGGCGCCGGCCTGGGAACGCACCGGCGCAACGCTGTCGGCGCCGTTCGCCGGCGTGCACATCGTCGAGGCGACGAAGCAGGTTTACCGCGCGATTCCGGCGCGGCGCGAAAAGCGCCGCCTGGTGCCGGCGCTGGAGCCGGTGCTCGCGCCCTCGCCCGGAGGCGCGGCGCGCGTTCGCAGAACCTCATCGTGAGGAGCGTGCGAAGCAGCCGTCTCGAAGGATGGCCACCCACTCCGATCCTCGGGCCGTGGTTCGAGACGCCGCGCTACGCGCGGCTCCTCATCACGAGGATAGGAGTTACGCCCCGGAATCGTCCGTGCGCTCGCCGCCTGGTCCCGGATTGTCGGTGCGCGGGCCGCGATGGCGGCGGCGGCGGCGATGCAGCGGGAAGCGGTCCGGCTGGCCGTTGTCGAAGCCGTTGGGGCCGCTCTGATCGCCCGCCTGCTGCGGGGCCGGTTGCGGCGCGCCGCCGGTGATGAAGGCCGGGAGCGCCTCGTGGCCGCCTTCGCTTTGCGGGCGCGGCTGGCGAGATTCCGGCTGGCCGTTGCGCTGTTCGCGCGGCTGATAATTCTGATTGTCGCGCGGCACGAACGGCTGCGCGTCGCGCGGCAGATAAGGCTGCTCGCGCGGCGGATAGGGCTGCGCCTGCTGGTAGGGCTGCTCACCGAACGGCTGCGCGCTGTCGTCGCCCTCTTCCGCGCCATCCTCGCTGCGCGGCGCGAATTGCTGATCGTTGCCGCTGCTGCCTTCCGGGCGCTGCGGCTGGAAGTTCGGGTTCTGCTGCCGGAACTGTTCCTGCGCGGCCGCGATCAGGCGGAAATAATGCTCGGCATGCTGGAAGTAATTTTCCGCCGCGATCGGATCGCCGGAGGTCTGCGCGTCGCGCGCGAGCTGAAGATATTTCTCGGCGACATGGTTGGCCGTGCCGCGGATCTTCACGTCGGGGCCGTTGGATTCATACACCCGCGTCAGCGGGTTATGATTGCGGCGGTTATTATTGTTGTTGTTGTTGTGATTATTGCGCCCGCGCATGCGCTTGTTGTGATTGTGGTGCTGGTGCTGACCGTTTCTCATGGCCTGTGTTCAACAACTCCTTTGGCGCGGCTCTGACCCGCTATTCCCCAGCTGACCGGCGGCTGCCGGCATCAAAGATTCACACGCTGGCCGCAGCCCGCTCAGGGCTCGGCCGGACGACGTACGCCTCCTGGCGACGAGGTCGCGCTGATCTGAACATCCTTCTCGCCGCGGTTTGCCGCGGCACGCATCACCTTTCGTCACGCGCTCTGCGGGCCGTGCCCGACCAGCGCTCAACCGGTGAAAGCTTCTCGATACCCGTTTGTGGCGAAGTGCCGTTCCTTCGAGCGGAAATTCCCTGTTTCGCCCTGTTTGCTCTGCCGCCTCACGGAGCCATGCTCCGGGCCTCTGTGGCAGTGCGTACCCAATCCTGGGATCGATTCCGTTAATGGACCCTAGTCGGTCTTTTGCGACATTCCAAGCGGTTTTTTGGCCCTTTGGCCCGGCCCTGCGGCTCGGTAATTCCACCTATGCGGGCCGCGCCGCCACCGCCCGCGCGACACCATACAGGTCGTGCCGGACGGCTGCGATTGCAAGGCCTTTTTCGGTCAAAAGGAACTCGACGTCGGGCTGCTGCCCGGCCCCGATCTCGACCACAAGGTGTCCGCCGAGCAGGCGTGGCGCGTCCGCCGCGATGGCCCGGTAGGCGGCAAGGCCGTCGGCCCCGCCGTCGAGCGCAAGGCGGGGGTCGTGGTCGCGCACCTCGCGCGCCAGGGTCGCGATGTCGGGCGTGGCGATGTAGGGCGGGTTCGACACCACCAGATCGAACCGGCCGGTGAGGCCGGCGGCGAAGTCGCCCTCGAGGAAGCAGGCGCGCCCGCCAAGGCCGAGCGCCGCGGCGTTGCGGCGCGCCACGTCGAGCGCGTCGGGTGACAGGTCGGTTCCGACCCCGTCGGCGTTCGGCAATTCTGAGAGCAGTGCGAGCAGGATCGCGCCGGTGCCGGTGCCGAGATCGGCGATGCGCAAGGCGCGCTTGCGATCGTCGACCAGCGAGAGTGCGAGCTCGACGACCGTCTCGGTTTCGGGACGCGGCACCAGCACGGCGGGCGTCACGATCAGCGGCAGGCCCCAGAATTCGCGTGCGCCGACGATGCGGGCTACCGGCTCGCCGGCGAGGCGGCGCTGCTCGAAGGCGGCGATCTTGCCGGCTGTCTCGCCGAGCGGGCGCGCCGCTGCCGCCACCAGCGCGGCGTGATCGAGCCCGAGCGCGTGACCGACCAGCACGCGCGCGTCGAGATCGGGCGTATCCAGTCCGGCATTGCGGAACGAGGCGGCGAGGCGACGGCGGGCCTGTTCGACGCTCGTTGCCGGCGTGACCGCGGTCACGCGTCCTCCGCGGCGAGCAGTTCGGCCTGATGCTCGGTGACGAGCGCGTCGATGACCTCGCCGAGCGCCTCGCCTTCCATGATCTGCGGCAGCTTGTAGAGCGTCAGGTTGATGCGGTGATCGCTGACGCGGCCTTGCGGGAAATTGTAGGTGCGGATGCGCTCGGACCGATCGCCCGAGCCGACCTGGCCGCGCCGTTCGGCGGCGCGCGCGCTGTCGATCTTCTGGCGCTCGTGGTCGTAGAGCCGCGAGCGCAGCACGGCCATCGCCTTGGCGCGATTGCGGTGCTGCGAGCGGTCTTCCTGCATCACCACCACGATATTGGTCGGCAGATGGGTGATGCGGATCGCCGACTCGGTCTTGTTGACGTGCTGGCCGCCGGCGCCGCTCGAGCGCAGGGTGTCGATCTTCAGGTCGGCATCGTTGATCGTGATGTCGACCTCCTCGGCCTCGGGCAGCACCGCGACGGTCGCGGCCGAGGTGTGGATGCGGCCCGACGCTTCGGTGTCGGGGACGCGCTGCACGCGGTGCACGCCGGACTCGAACTTGAGCTTGGCGAAAGCGCCGCGTCCCTTGATCTCGGCGATGATTTCCTTGTAGCCGCCCGCAGTGCCTTCGCTCGCCGAGACCACGTCGACCTTCCAGCGCTGGCTTGCCGCGAAGCGTTCGTACATCCGGAACAGGTCGCCGGCGAACAGCGAGGCCTCGTCGCCGCCGGTGCCGGCGCGGATCTCCATGATGACGTTGCGCTCGTCCATCGCGTCCTTTGGGATGAGCGCGAGACGGATCTGCTGCGCCAGCGCGTCGCGCTTCTCGGCGAGCGCGGGCTTCTCGCTCTCGGCGAGCGCGCGCATCTCGCGGTCGGTCGCGCCGTCGGCAAGCATCGCGTCGAGATCGGCGATCTCGGCCCCGATCGCGCGATAGCTCCTGATGGTTTCGACGATCGGCTGCAGCTCGGAGAACTCGCGCGACAGCTTCACATAGGTGTCGCGGTCCGGGCCGGACGCGAGGTCGGCCTCGACCGTGCGCAGGCGGGACACCAGCGCGTCGAGCTTGGGTTGGGGAAGCGTAACGGTCATGCGTCGTCTGTCCGGCGGGCTGAGACCTTTATCCGGAATCGGCGCGATCTGACAAAGACGATTGTGACCCGCGATCCGCTCATTCCCGCGCAAGCGGGAATCCAGGGCCAAGTGCCGGGTCCCCGCTTTCGCGGGGACGAGCGGAGTTCTGAGCTAGGACGTCACCTTGCGCCGGGGCAGCGGATAGGCGTCGCTTTCGTACAGCTGGCGAATGCCGTTGCGGTCGAAGCGCCGCTCGCGAACCTCCAGATAGGCGCCCGCCAGCGCGTCGGACGGGAGCTGCTCGATCGCGAAGCGCACCGCTTCCGAGGCGCGCGCGAAGCGCCGGTAGGCGAACGGCATGCGCTTGGTGCGAGTGCCGCGCGTGGGAAACAGCTCGGCCTCGGCGGCGAAGTCGAAACTGACCGGCTTGGACTCGGGCTGAGGTGCGGCGGGCGGGGTGAGTTTCTCGGAAGGCCGTTTGGCAACAGCGCGAGTCATAGTCGCGGACCTCTAAATTGTTCTGCAGATGTTCTGGAAAAGACGCGAAGCGTCTGCCATCAATTTACTGAAGATATATAGGATCGAGTGCTCGAATAGCCAGAGTGGAACCCGGCTTTGGTCCGGAATCCTGCGAAACCCGGCCGATTATGGTAACCGACTACAATTGCAGGCCTTCCGCCGCTGCAAAGCCTTCCAGCGCCGCCCGCACGGTTTCCTTGTACTTGGCGCCATCGAGCAGCGGATTAACGAGCGCGGCCGCCTTGCGGGTATCGAGGTCAAGCAGCATCGCCTTGACCGGGCCGACCGACGATGCCGAGACCGACATCGAGCGGTAGCCGATTGCCACGAGCGCGAGCGCGCCGATCGGCTGCGAGGCAAGCTCGCCGCACAGCGTCACCGGCTTGTTGGCGGCACGGCCCTTGTCGGCGACGAGCTTCAACGCGCGCAGGAACGGCGGCGAGATCGGATCGAACCGGCCGGCGAGGCGCGTGTTGCTGCGGTCGGCCGCGAACATGAACTGCATCAGGTCGTTCGAGCCGACCGAGACGAAATCGACCCGCGTCAGCAACTCGTCGAGCTGATAGAGCAGCGCCGGCACCTCGACCATCACGCCGACATGGACGCGGGCGGGGAGCGTGTGGCCGTGGCGGCGCAGATGGGTCAGCTCCTTCTCGACCAGCGTCTTGGCCTGGTCGAACTCGCCGACAGTAGTGACCATCGGAAACATGATGCGCAGCTCGCGCTCCGCCGCTGCATCGAGCAGCGCGCGGATCTGCGTGCGCAGCAGCCCGGGACGATCGAGCCCGAAGCGGATCGCGCGCCATCCGAGCGCGGGGTTCTCCTCTTCCTCCTCGAAGCGCAGGTAAGGCAGCACCTTGTCGCCGCCGACGTCGAGGGTGCGGAACGTGACCGGGCGGGTTCCGGCGGCGTCGAGCACCTGGCGATAGAGCCGCAGCTGCTCGGCGGTGCGCGGCAGCTCGGGTGCGACCATGAACTGCAGCTCGGTGCGGAACAGCCCGATGCCGTGCGCGCCGGTCTCGGCGATGTGCGGCAGGTCGACCATCAGGCCGGCGTTGAGCAGCAGCGCGATCTTCTCGCCGTCCTTGGTCACGGTCGGCTTGTCGCGCAGCTCCGCGTACTGCGCCTGGCGGCGCGCGCGCAGCCGCACGCGGTCGGCGTAGTTCTTCTCCACGTCCGGCGTCGGACGGACGTAGACGTGGCCCATCGTGCCATCCACGATGATCGCATCGCCCGGATCGACGATGCCGGTGGCGTTGGCGATCTGCCCGACCGCCGCGATGCCGAGCGCGCGTGCGACGATCGAGACGTGCGAGGTCGGTCCGCCTTCCTCCAGCACCAGCCCGCGCAGCTTCTTGCGGTCGTAGTCGAGCAGCGCGGCCGGCCCCATCGCGCGTGCGACCAGGATCGCATTGTCGGGAAGCTGCTCGCGCGTCGGGGCGTGATCGCGCCCGACCAGCTCGCGCATCAGGCGGCTCGCGAGATCGTCGAGATCGTGCAGCCGCTCGCGCAGATACGGATCGGTCTGGCGCATCATGCGGGCGCGGTTGTCGGACTGCACGCGCTCGACCGCCGCTTCCGCGGTGAGGCCGGTGGTCACCGCCTCGTGCATCCGGTGGGTCCAGCCGCGGTCATGCGCGAACATCACGTAGGCTTCGAGCACGTCGCGGTGTTCGCCGGCGTCGGCGACGTCGCGCCGCTCCAGCAACCGGTCGAGGTCGGCGCGCAGCTTGTTCAGCGCGGCGTCGAGGCGCTCCAGTTCCTTCTGCGGATTGTCGGCGATCAGCTGGGTCACGACCACGCGCGGCTCGTGCAGCACCACATGGCCGAGCCCGATGCCGTCGGAGATCGACAGGCCTTCGATC
>DATEKY010000128.1:0-7234 GCA_035277225.1 Xanthobacteraceae bacterium | reverse complement strand
CGAGTCGGTGCTGCATTACGGCATCGTGGCCCCGGCCGGCACGCCGCGGCCGATCGTCGAGAAGCTCAATGCCGCGATGCGGGCGGCGCTCGCCGATGCCGATGTGCGCGAGCGCATCATGGCCGACGGCGCGGAGCCGCTCGCCGGCAGCCCTGAGGACTACGCCGCCGATATCGACCGCGAGGAAACCAAGTGGTCGAAGGTGGTGAAGGTCTCTGGCGCGAAGGTGGAGTGAACGATGTCACGCTGCATCCGGTTGTTGCTCGCCGCCGCTTTCGCGGCGCTCGCTTCGCTGGCGCACGCGCAGGACTACCCGGCCCGCACCGTCACGCTGGTGGTGCCGTATCCGCCCGGCGGCGGCGTCGACGCGATGGCGCGCGTCGTGGCGGACCGGTTGTCCGTCGCGCTCGGCCAGCAGGTGGTGGTCGACAACCGCGGCGGCGGCAGCGGACTGGTCGGCACGCGCGCTGTGGTGAAGGCGGCGCCCGACGGCTACACGCTGCTGCTCGGCCACACCGGCTCGATCTCGATCAACCCGAGCCTTTACGTCAACGCCGGCTTCGACCCGCGCAAGGATTTCTCGGCCATCGGCCTGATCGCCTCGATGCCGGTCGTGCTGATCGCGCATCCGTCGTTTCCGGCGCGATCCATCGCCGACCTCATTGCGCTTGCGAAGAAGGAGCCCGGCAAGCTCAATATCGGCACCTCGGCGGTCGGCACCGGCGGCTACATGTCGGCGGAATCCTTCAAGTCGGTCGCCGGCATCGATGTCGCGATCATCCCCTACAAGGGGACGGCGGGCGTGATGAACGACCTGCTCGGCGGCCACGTGCCGGTCGCCTTCGGCGTCATCCCGCCCGCGCTCGGCAACCTCCAGGCCGGCAAGCTGCGCGCGATCGCGGTTGCGAGCCCGACCCGCACCGCGTTGCTCCCCGATACGCCGACCTTCGCGGAGTCCGGCATGCCGGGCTTCGAGGCCGTGCTGCATTACGGGCTGCTGGCGCCGGCGGGCACGCCGAAGCCGATCGTCGACCGGCTCAATGCCGAGCTGCGCAGGCTTGCGGCCAACGACGAGGTAAAGAAGCGCATCGCGGCCGAAGGCGGCGATCCGCTCACCTCGAGCCCGGAGGAATACGCCGCCGATATCGACCGCGAAGAGACCAAGTGGTCCGCGCTGATCCGCAGGCTCAATCTGAAGGTCGAGTGAAGACCCTCGCCAGCACGAACGCGGCTCGGCTAGGATCGGGGCGTCACGGTGGACGGCCGTGTCGGGGGGCGACATGGCGGACAATCGCTGGCTGATGCTGGCCGTGCTGTTCCTGGCGCGCACCGCGATGGCCTTGCAGTTCCAGACCGTCGGATCGGTCGGCCCGTTTCTCATGGACGCGCTCGCGATCGACTTCGCATCGCTCGGTGCCTTGATCGGACTCTACATGCTGCCGGGCATCGCGATCGCGTTGCCGGGCGGCATGCTCGGCCAGCGCTTCGGCGCCAAGCGCGTCGTGCTCGCCGGCTTGGCGCTGATGGCGATCGGCGGCGTCATGATGGGAGTGAGCGGCTCGTTCGCGGCGGCGGCCGCCGGACGGCTGATTTCGGGCACCGGCGCCGTGCTGCTCACCGTGCAGATCGCCAAGATGGTCACCGACTGGTTTGCCGGTCGCGAGATCGTCACCGCGATGGCGATCGCGATCTCCAGCTGGCCGTTCGGGCTCGCGGTCGGTCTCGTGGTGGACGGGCCGCTCGCCGAGCGCATCGGCTGGAGCGCGATTATGCATCTCGGCGCGCTCTCAGCGCTTGTCGCGTTTGTGCTGATCGCACTGATCTATCGCGAGCCGTCCGGCGTGCCCGCTGCCGCATCTGCGCGCTTTGCGCTCAACCTCACGCGGCGCGAATGGCTGCTGGTGATGACCGCAGGCGCGATGTGGGGGCTGTATAACGTCGCATACATCGTGCTGATCAGTTTCGCGCCCGAGCTGTTCACCGTGCGCGGCTGGTCGTTCGCGGAGGCGAGCAGCATCGTCAGTCTGATCGGCTGGGTGCTGATCCCGTCCGTTCCGCTCTCGGGCTTCCTGATCGAGCGGCTCGGCTGGCCGACGTTGTGCATGATCGTGGGCTTCGCGATCACGGCCGCCGCACTGATCGTCCTGCCGTTCACCGACGCGCCGCTGGTGGCGTTCGTGGTGGTCGCGCTGGCTGTCGGTGTCCCGGCCGGTCTGATCATGGCGCTGCCCGCGCAGGTGCTGCGGCCGGAGTCGCGCGGCAGCGGCATGGGCGTCTTCTTCACCTGCTATTTCGTCGCGATGGGGGTCTTGCCCGGCGCGGCCGGTCTCATGCGCGACATTTCGGGCAGCCCTGCGACACCGCCCCTGTTCGCCGCCGCGATGGTGTTATTGTGTATGCTCGCGCTGGCGCTGTTCCGCGCCGTCGCGCCAACAAAAGAGGCTTGAGGAAGCGTCGTGCAGCAGCAGGAAACGGGTTCGTTCGACTACATCGTGGTGGGGGCCGGCTCGGCCGGCTGCGTGCTCGCCAACCGGCTGAGCGCATCGGGCCGCCATCGCGTGCTGGTGCTCGAAGCCGGCGGCGAGGATCGCAACATCTGGATACATGTGCCGATCGGCTACGCCAAGCTGTTCGCCGACGCGAAGAACAACTGGCTCTACAGCTCCGAGCCGGAGCTCGAATGCGCCGGCCGCTCCATCATCCAGCCGCGCGGCAAGGTGCTCGGCGGCTCGTCCTCGATCAACGGACTTTTGTACATCCGCGGGCAGGCCGAGGACTTCGATCACTGGCGCCAGCTTGGCAATGCCGGCTGGAGCTTCACCGACGTGCTGCCGTACTTCCGCCGCGCCGAGGATCAGCAGCGCGGCGAGGACGAGTTGCACGGCGTCGGCGGGCCGTTGGCGGTGCGTGACGTCAGCGAAGGCCATCCGCTGTGCGATGCCTTCATCGACGCCTGCGAGCAGGCCGGCCTGCCGCGCACGGATGATTTCAACGGACCGAGCCAGGAAGGCGCGGGCTATTTCCAGCTCACTACGCGCAACGGCCGGCGCTGGTCGACCGCACGCGGCTATCTCAAGCCCGCGCGCAAACGGGGCAACGTCGCGGTGGTGGCGAATGCGCTGACCACGCGCCTCCTGTTCGAGGGCCGCCGCGCGGTCGGCGTCGAATACATCAAGGACGGCGGCAAGCACGTCGCGCGTGCGAATGCCGAGGTGATCGTCTCGGGCGGCGCCTTCAACTCGCCGCAGCTTCTGCAATTGTCCGGCGTCGGGCCCGCCGACCTGCTGCAACAGCACGGCATCGCGGTGGTCGCCGACATGAAAGGCGTCGGCGCCGATCTGCAGGACCATTATCAGGCGCGTTTCAACTATCGCGGCACCACGCGCAACACCATCAACGACATGATGGGCAGTGTGGTCGGCCGCGTCGCGGCCGGCTTGCGCTACGCGCTGCTGCGCAAAGGCTTCCTCACCATCGGCGCCGGCTATGCGGGCGGCTTCTTCAAGACCGATCCCTCGCTGCCGACGCCCGACGTGCAGTTCCACTTCATCCTGTTCTCGGCCGACTCGGTTGGGCAGAAGCTGCATCCCTGGCCGGGCTTCCTCACCTCGGTCTGCCAGTTGCGGCCCGAGAGCCGTGGCTTCGTGCGGATCAAGTCGGCCGATCCCGCGCAGGCGCCGGCGATCCAGCCGCGCTATCTGACCGCGCAGGTCGACCGCGACGTGATGGTGGCGGGCATGAAGCTGATCCGGCGCGTGATGGGGCAGCCGGCGATGGCGCGCTACATCGACGAGGAGCTGATGCCGGGCGCCAAGGTGCAGACCGATGCGGAGCTGCTCGAGTTCGCGCGGCAGAAGGGCACGACCGTGTTCCATCCGACCTCGACCTGTCGCATGGGCTCGGACGTGACCGCCGTGGTCGACGAGCGGCTGCGTGTGCACGGCTTCGACGGTTTGCGCGTCGCCGACGCCTCGATCATGCCGACGGTGGTGTCCGGTAACACCAACGCGGCCTGCGTGATGATCGGCGAGAAGGCGTCCGACATGATCCTCGAGGACGCGACAGCGAAACCGGCCGCCAAGGCGGCATGACGGAAACCTTCGACTTCATCATCGTCGGCGCCGGCAGTGCCGGCTGCGTGCTCGCCAACCGGCTGACCGCGGACGGCCGCCACACGGTGCTACTGCTCGAAGCCGGCGGTGAGGACCGCGACATCTGGATCCACATTCCGCTCGGCTACGGCCGGCACTTCACTGATCCAAAGGTCAACTGGCTCTACGACACAGAGCCGGAGGCCGAGTGCCACGGCCGCAGGATCATCGCGCCGCGCGGGAAGGTGATCGGCGGCTCGTCCTCGATCAACGGGCTCCTGTACATTCGCGGGCAGGCGGAGGATTTCGACCATTGGCGCCAGCTCGGCAATGCCGGCTGGAGCTTTGCCGACGTGCTGCCGTATTTCCGCAAGGCCGAGGACCAGAGCCGCGGTGCCGACGATCTGCACGGCGAGGGTGGGCCGCTGTGCGTCTCGGACATGGAAAGGCTGCCGGTGTGCGACGCGTTCATCGCGGCCGCCGAGCAGTGCGGCTACCGGCGCAATCCGGACTTCAACGGCGCCGCGCAGGAAGGCTTCGGCTACTACCAGCTCACGTCGCGGCGCGGCCGGCGCTGCTCGGCGTCGGTCGGATATCTGAAGCCGGCGCGGCGGCGGCCGAACCTGAAGGTCGTGCCGCAGGCGCTCGCGACGCGCGTGCTGTTCGAGGGTCGGCGCGCGATCGGCGTCGAATACCGGCAGGGCGGCGCGCGGCATGTCGCGCATGGGCGCGAGATCATTCTGTCCGGCGGAACGTTCAACACGCCGCAGCTGATGCAGCTGTCCGGCCTCGGCCCTGCGGCGTTGCTGCAGCAGCGCGGCATCCCGGTGATCGCCGACATGGGCGGCGTCGGCGCCGACCTGCAGGATCATTTCCATGCCCGCATGGTCTACCGCTGCACGCAGCCGGTCTCGGTCAACGACCTGCTCGCCAGCAAGCGGCGCGGCCTTTTGGCCGGGCTGAACTACCTGCTGCGCCGGCGCGGCCTGCTCGCGATGGGCGCGGCTTACGCGGGCGGCTTCTTCCGCACCAGCGAGGCGCTCGCGACCCCCGACGTGCAGTGCCACATCATGCTGTTCTCCGGCGACACGATCGCGCCGCCGCTGCATCCGTTCTCCGGCATCTCGTGTCCGCTGATCGTGCTGCGTCCGGAAAGCCGCGGCACCGTGCGGATCAAGTCCGCCGATCCGGCCGCCGCACCGGCGATTGCGCCGCGCTATCTGTCGGCGGCGAAGGATCGCGACACGATGGTGGCGGGCTTGCGCGCGCTGCGCCGCATCTTGGCGGCGCCTGCTCTCAGCTCCTTCATCGAGGCCGAGCACGATCCCGGCCCCGCCTGCGCGAGCGATGACGATCTGCTCGACTTCGCCCGGCGCAAGGGCTCGACCGTCTACCACCCGACTTCCACCTGCCGCATGGGCAACGACCCAAACGCCGTGGTGGATTCGCGGCTCAATGTGCGCGGCATCGAACGCCTGCGTATCGTCGATGCCTCGGTGATGCCGGCGCTCGTCTCCGGCAACACCAATGCGGCCGTGATCATGATCGCAGAGAAAGGCGCAGACATGATTCTCGACGATGCACGCGCACGATAGCGGAACTCGCTCAACTGACGCGCGATGCCGCCACGGATCGACTCAGGAGTCGTGCCTTCGTTTGGTCGCGCTTCGTTCGCTTGCCGATTCGGCTTCGATCAGGCAAATGGCGGCGGGGCATTCATTCGGGCGAGGGAGAGGGCGGCTTTGCTTCGCGTTGCATTGGCGTTGACGATTTTCACCCCCGTGGCTGCGTCCGCGAACGATGCGAAAGTCGAGCGCATGCTGAAGCAGCTCGACCCCGACGCGCGCTTCGAGCAGGTCTGCGATCTCGAGGCGATGAAGCACATCAGCCGGGACAAGACCTATCGGCCGGAGCGCAGCATCGTGGGCGCGCTGTCGCATCCGAAGGTCACCAACGCGACGATGAGCGGCAGCGGCGGCGCCTTCAAGAGCAAGGGCCAGTGGTATCAGTTCTCGTTCAAGTGCGAGACCAGCCCCGACCACATGAAGGTGCAGGCCTTCTCGTTCCAAATCGGCGAGCCGATCCCGCAGGAGCGGTGGGAAGCGAACGGGCTGTGGTGAGGCCTCATGCTCCTTTCGCCATCTCCCTCAGCTTGAACTTCTGGATCTTGCCCGTGCTGGTCTTCGGCACTTCGCCGAACACGACGTGGCGCGGCACCTTGTAGCCGGCGAGGTTCGCCTTGCAGTGGGCGATGATCGCATCGGCCGTCACGCTCGCGCCCGGCTTCAGCTCGACGAAGGCGCAGGGCGTCTCGCCCCATTTGTCGTCCGGCTTCGCCACCACGGCGGCGGCCTGCACGGCGGGGTGCTTGTAGAGCGCATCCTCGACCTCGATCGACGAGATGTTCTCGCCGCCCGAGATGATGATGTCCTTCGAGCGGTCCTTCAGCTGGATGTAGCCGTCGGGATGCATCACGCCGAGATCGCCGGTGTGGAACCAGCCGCCCGCGAACGCCGCCTCGGTCGACTTCCTGTTCTTCAAGTAGCCGCGCATCACCACATTGCCGCGCATCATCACTTCGCCGAGCGTTTCGCCGTCGCGCGCCACTGGTCGCATCGTGTCCGGATCCATCACGTCGAGCGCCTCGAGCGCACCGTAGCGCACGCCCTGGCGCGCTTTCTTCTGCGCCTGCTCAGCCGCGGGAAGCTTGTCCCACGCGTCGTGCCAGTCGTTGACCACCGCCGGGCCGTAGCACTCGGTCAGGCCGTAGAGATGCGTGACGTTGAAGCCCGCCTCCTTCATGGCGGCGAGCACGGCTTCGGGCGGCGGCGCGGCCGCGGTGAAGAACTCGACCACGTGCGGCAACGGCTTCTTCTCGTGCTCCGGTGCGTTGAGCAAGGTCGCCATCACGATCGGCGCGCCGCACAGGTGCGTGACCTTGTGATCGGCGATCGCGTCGTACATCGCCGCCGCACGCACCGCGCGCAGGCACACATGCGTGCCGGCAACGACCGAGATGGTCCAGGGGAAGCACCAGCCGTTGCAGTGAAACATCGGCAGTGTCCACAGATAGACCGGGTGCTTGGCCATCCCGCAGGTCACCACATTGCCGGTTGCGAGCAGGAACGCGCCGCGGTGGTGAT